>JAIBBA010000048.1 GCA_019694895.1 Chitinophagales bacterium | reverse complement strand
AAGATGGATATTTGAGGAATAACTCCTACACCATAAACAACAAATACAAGGCATAAAAAGAAGCCGCAACGCCAAGTACGCCAATAATTATAAAATTAGCGATGGCAAATTTCTCGCCTTTATATTTTTTTGGTTCAGCCTTTATTTTCTTCCAACCTTTAGACGTCAGTATAGCACTTGCTATCAGTAATAATGCACCAATTGCCAATAAAATCGGAGCCGCAAACATTCCGGCTGCAGCAACTCCTGCTCCTGCAACGGCTGCTCCTGTGCCCGCTAAAACCATTGGCTCCAAAACAGGTTCCTGCTCCTCTTTCTTTCCGGTATCCTCCTTCACAACAGCGTCTACTGCATCAATGAAAGTGTTATCTGCATTGATCACCGTACCCGGTGTCGACATATCTGTTTCAACATAAACAACAGTATTACTTCCGGCTGAATAATCAGCAGATTTATCTATTGAAGAGGGTTGATTCCCAACTAACTCTTCAGCATATAATCCGGAAAACCCAATGCAACAAATTGCGCTTAACGCAACGACATTTTTTAAACGAATCATTTGAAACATAACGGTCAAAAATAGGGATTATTATCTTGATGCCACTGCCACCTGTTGTTGAAACAAACCTAGTACATTGGACCACTGCAGCAGGTATAAGCCCGAAGGCAGCGATTCCGGCAAGGTGATAAGCACTTCTCCCCCATTGGTCTCCTCGAAAAAAACTTCCTTACCACCCAAATCCATCAATCGAATTATCGTGGGCATTTCAGGTTGATTTGTTGAAATATGTATTTCATGATTAGCAGGATTAGGATATACCATAGATTCTGCCTCATCCATCATTCTACCACCTACTAACACCGTCGCCACAACACTTGCTGTGCAATTATGTGCATCTTTTGTCATGATAGTATACGTGCCGGCACTTAATCCGGAAAATTTCTTCGCCGTTTGCCAGGTCAAACCACCATTAATAGAATATTGTTTGGAGCCATATCCACCTGTTGACTGCACAGTGATCTTTCCATTGTGTGCACCGGCAACAGTTTCATTCACTATTGAAGTAACTGTCAGGGTAAGCAATGCATCCTCACTGATTACCACATTTCCCATTACAAAGGCACCACATGCATCGGTGACTTTTACTTTATAAGTTGCAGCACACAAGTCACTTAAAAATCCATCAAAAGGTATCCAGGCACCGGCACCGATTTTATATTGATAAGTATACGGTGCACATCCATAAATACCGTCTAATTCTAAAGAACCATCGCAGCTGCCATGACAGATTGTTGGAATGGAATTAACAAGATATGATAAAGGAGCAGCAATTTGTTCATCAGCACCCATTTCTATTCTGCCTCCCGTAAGTCTGGTTGCCAAGTCCATATCAAATTCATCAACAGGAATGTAACTTGGATTTCCTGCATTGATACATGGCGATGTTACTTGAAGATGAAAATCCGAAATGGCAGGATTTACGAATAATGGATCAGCAAGTGAAAAATGTGCATTGTCACCCATTGTTGAAAGCAGCGCTTCATAACCTGTAATTAAGGTAAAATCAACAAAGCCCTTCATTGCCATCGGTCCGCCCGAATAATAATAATTGTTGTAGTCCAGATTTACTTCGTAGGTAGAATCAATAGTTTCGGCATTGATCATCCATGGGGTAGTTGATGTGAAGAAAATATTATTTTCAACAATGCAATTCGTTGCATATTGTATCCATAATTGACCAAATCCTGTATTCAGGAAATCATTGTCATATACCGTATTTCCATAGAAAGCACAGTTGGTAACCATTCCCGTAGCCGGATAATCATATCCTCCAAAACCTAGTCCGGATTTTTGATTGCGATAAATAAGATTATTCCGAACTGTGATGCCACTACAAACAAATCCCATATTCTCACAACCTATTTCTAGGCCTATATCACTATCTGTTATCGTATTATTTTCAACTATAATATCTTTACCGCCATCTACATATACACCTGCTGAAAATCCGCCACCATAAATAGAATTCGCAGCCGTTACAGCATTTCTTCTGCAAACCCCGTTACGGGCCTGATTTACCGCATCATTGGTATTTACCCAATCTTCACCACCAATCATGACGATGCCGATATTATTGATATCCGTCAATACATTATCTGCAATTGTAAATCCATCAATATTACCATTCACTGCAATTGCCTCGCTCGGTGCAGGATCCAGGTTAGTGAGTACATTATTGGTGATGACAATATTGGTATAGGCGGTGGTAGTTCCTGAACCAACAAATAATACACCCACGGCATTATCACCAATCAGGTCGTGCATATTATTTCCGGAGATCAAAAAATCATCGCCAAATCCTTCGCATAGAATGGCATAGCTCTCATTGCAATTGGTATTGTAAAATTCGCAATTGGTGATTTCAATATGACTGCAATTGCCATACACATTAATGACGGGCTGGTAATTTCCGTTGTGATTGGTAAAACGCAATCCATCTATTTTGATGTAATTTTTATTTTCGATGTACATCAAAGCCTGATTATTGCCCACAGTGCTTCCATCCAGAATTACCACATCATCGTTATAATTTTGCAATGTAATATATTGTCCAACCACACCGCCATCATTCCAGGTCAATTTACCGGTGTAGGTTCCTGCCATTACGTTGATCACATCGCCATCATTAGCCTGGTTAAGTGCAAATTGAATGGTTTTCCAGGGAGAGGCAATGCCGATGCCTGAATTGAGATTATTTCCTGCCGGTGAAACATAATAGTTGGCGCCATCTAAATTTATTAGTGCCATGGAGATCATTATACTCAGAATAATATTCAATCGCATGGTTCTAAGGTAATGTGGACTATCGACATAAAAAAACCCGGACTTTTACCTCCGGGTCTCTTTTCATACTACTGCACGCACTCAAATTCCTGACAGATAACGACTTAATTCATCCACACTGCTGCTAAACCAAAATTCCTTGTTCACGATGAAGTAATTCTCTGTATCTACTGTTTTATAATATGCGGCTTTCGCTAATTCCAGCCTGGTGTCTTCAAAACTCATGGCATGCATCATTTCGGCAACCTGATTGGCAGTAAACCAATTGCTATTCAAAGCCTGTTTGGCAATTTGCAGTCTTCCACTCTCAAACCACTGGTCTTCAATAACATCCATGAGTTGTGTAAAGCTGTAACCAGCCATCGGCAATGGTTTCGGCGGCAAAGGCGGAGTACCGCAGGTTGGATAAGTATTCGGCGGGTAATAAGTCTGAGGCTCGGGAACATATACCGGAATGCTTTTCACCGACTTGATATAAAATCGCCCTGCATTGTCCAGAACGCCTGTTACCAGTGAATTTGCGTCAATGTAGATGTCGCCGCTATAGATCAACTTCTGCGCTCCCGCGTGGCCTTGTTGACCTGCTGCAAACAAATCAACATGGTGCATACCGGCTGTCATCGTTGCCATGGAAAATCTCTTAACCGGATTGGGGTAATACCGACCATCAAGCTGCACAGAAAAGTAATAACTACCCTGCGACTTGATCTCTAAGGTTGAATTGGCTACCGGCACCCAACCGGCAGGCGGATTGGCACTTGCAATGCTGAATGGTACCAGAATGGCAATCAATAGTTTGTGTACGATAGTTTTCATAAAAACCTCCTTTTTCTTAACATATATTCCACTATCGTGCCAATTTGATACATTTATGATAATTTTCTTGACAACTACTGATAGAAAGCCCTAATACGGGGCGCTTGGCGTATTTTTACCCCGTGATCAAAAAGGAAACCATAGACCGCATTAATGATACCGCCCGCATAGACGAGGTGGTAGGCGATTTTGTGCGTTTGAAGAAGCGTGGTGTCAATTTGATCGGTCTTTGCCCTTTCCATAATGAGAAAACACCTTCTTTCAACGTATCGGTGCCCAGGGGTATCTATAAATGCTTTGGCTGTGGTAAAGGGGGTAATGCTGTATCGTTTGTTATGGAACACGAGAAATTCACCTATCGTGAAGCATTGCTCTATCTGGCGAACAAATACAATATCGAGGTAGAAGAAACGGAGCGAACCAATGAAGAAATTCTTGAAGATAATCGTCGCGAAAGTCTATACATCATCAATGCATTTGCACAGAATTATTTTTCAGAGCAACTGCTGAATTCAGAAGAAGGAAATAATATCGGGCTGAGCTATTTTGAAGAACGCGGACTCCGCAGAGAAACGATAGAAACATTCAAACTCGGTTATTGCCCTTCCGATGGCGACTCATTTACGCAATCAGCACATCAAGCCGGATATCAAAATGAATTGTTGCAACATCTTGGATTGACTACAGCCTATGGAAAAGATTTTTTCCGTGGCAGGGTGATGTTCACTATTCAAAGTGTCAGTGGTAAAATATTGGGATTTGGCGGAAGAACGCTTAGTGCCGATAAAAAGCAGCCAAAATATATCAACTCTCCGGAAACGGATATTTACTTTAAAAGTAAAATTGTTTACGGCATTTATCAGGCAAGAAAAGCCATTGCTCAGCACGATGTTTGTTTTTTGGTAGAGGGATATATGGATGTGATATCACTGCATCAAGGTGGTATTGAAAATGTGGTTGCCTCATCAGGAACAGCACTTACACAGGATCAGGTGCGACTGATCAAGCGCTACACACAAAATCTGATTATATTATATGATGGCGATGCAGCGGGTGTAAAAGCTGCACTGCGCGGATTGGATATTGCGTTGGAAGAAGGCATGAATGTAAAGGTCGTGTTGCTTCCTGCTGAAGATGATCCGGATACATTAGTTCAAAAATTAGGTGGCGACGGATTTAATAAATATGTAGAGGCACAGAAAAAGGACCTCATACATCTTAAAACAGATCTCTTCCTTGAAGAAGCAAAAGGTGATCCTGTAAAAGTTGCCGGCATCATCAAGGATATTGTAGCCTCGATAGCAAAAATTCCTGATGCCATTACGCGCAGTCTGTATGTAAAACAAACGGCTAAAATGCTGGAGGTTGAAGAGCAGATACTGATTACCGAAACTAATAAATTACTGCGCAAAGAGGCAACTAAAAAAGTTACTCCTGAAGACAAAGCCACTGTTGAAGCTCTTGATTATACACCACCTGCAAAAGAACAGCCACTCTTCACTTTTCATCTCGACACTCCGCAGGAACGAGATATAGTGCGCCTGTTACTTGAAAACAGCAATTATGAAATAGAAGGTGAAAATGCCATCGCCAGAATATTGCGCAACCTCAGTGATGTTGAGATCGATCATCCGGAATACAATATGATCATCGAAGAATATCGCAATGCGTTTGCACAAAACGAATTTCTTACACAAGCCCATTTTTTCAATCACCCTGATGAGGCCATAAGAAACCTGACCATAGATTTATTGCAATCGCCTTACGAGTTGAGCGATAACTGGACGAAAATGCATGATGTGCCTATTACGGACAAACAGTTTTTGGTGCGAAAGGACATTGTGAAATCAATTTCGCTGCTCAAGCTCAAAAAGATCATTCGTATGAAGCAGGACGTTGATAATCGCATTAAAGAATTGCAACACGATACATCTGAAAACGGCATTCAGGAAACCATGCTGTGTCAAAAAGAGAGCATTCAATTGCAACAGTTTATCCGCAAACTATCCACTGATACCGGCACTGTCGTTTTGCCCGGCATCCTCTGAAATGCCCATTGCTTCTTTGCGCATTTTCTCACTCAATTCCGTTCCAAGAAAATTATCTATGATATGGTGCACCCAATATAATACCGGTGTAAGTACAATAGCTGCAAGAATTTTATAAAAGTAATTTACGGTTGCCACTGCAAAGAAAAATGGCAAAGTCCAATGTTGCGGACCTAGCACGAAAGCAATATACAACACGATCAAACTGTCAAATATCTGTGAGATAGCAGTTGAACCTGTTGCACGCAACCAAATACGTCGCTCACCGGTAAAAGCCTTGATGCGATGAAAAATAAAAACATCTACAATCTGACTGAATAAAAAGGCAGCAATACTGGCGCCAATGATCCACATTCCCTGCCCGAAAATTGCAGCATAAGCCGCCTGCATATCCGGAACACCGGAGTCAACAAAACTTCCCGGCCAAAAGGCAGCAGGTTTCAAACTAATTCCGGCATATACAATTGCGAAAGCATATGCAATACAAATTACAGCCAGATAACTCAATCGGCGCACACCTTTTACACCAAAATATTCATTGATTATATCAGTCATGATAAAAACAAAAGGCCATAATATCACACCGACTGTAAAATTCAATGAGCCTGCCTGCCCATATAAATTCCAGTTAAATGGCTTTAACCCGAGACTATCTTCCAAAGCAAAAACCTTCACTCCGATAAATTCAGCTATGATGGCGTTGACCACAAAAAACACACCTAGCACAAGCAACAAGATAGCAGGCTTGCTAGCGAAGGGATTGTGATGATGTTTATCCATATGTTATTTCTTTAAAAAAGGAAAAAATTTTGATGTATGCGCTGCATATTTTTCGTATTCACTAAAAGCAAGTTTAAGTTTTTTCTCTTCGTAAACTGTCTTCCTGTCGAAAAATAGCAACAAGAGAATACTAATGACCATGCGCGTTATGCTACCCTGAAAAATGGCGAATCCTACACAGGTTAAAAACACACCTGTATAGATCGGATGACGCATACAAGCAAATATGCCTGTTGTAATCAGGTGCGACCCGGTTTTGGGAGTCGGATTCATGGTAAGATTTCTTCGCAATTGCAAAATTGGCCACCAAACGAGTATGACCCCAATCACCCCAATCAATATTCCGACTAATCTACCTGCAATGCCCGGTTGAAAGGAATACTGCCACGGTTCCCAAATGTAAACAGCAAAAAAAACCAACTGAATAAATACAAGTATCCTGTCCTTTACCATAAGCTGCCCTGAAACAACTGAAACATACAACTTTTTGCTGAAACATCGTATTTTATGGTGTGAGTAAGCCCTTATTGGTATCTTTGCAGCCGCTTAAGAGGGCAGTATCATGCGATTAGAGACGGAAATTAACAAAAGAAGAACCTTTGCCATTATCAGTCATCCGGATGCCGGAAAAACTACACTTACGGAAAAATTTCTGTTATACGGTGGAGCTATTCAGGTTGCAGGTGCAGTAAAAAGCAATAAGATTAAGAAATCTGCTACGAGCGACTTCATGGAAATTGAACGTCAACGTGGTATCTCCGTGGCTACCTCGGTGATGAGTTTTGAATACCAAGGTATCAACGTCAATCTCCTGGATACTCCCGGTCACAAAGACTTTGCTGAAGACACTTATCGCACACTCACGGCTGTCGACAGTGTTATCCTGGTAATCGATTGCGTAAAAGGTGTTGAAGAGCAAACTGAACGCTTGATGGAGGTTTGCCGTATGCGCAAAACGCCGGTAATTATTTTCATCAACAAAATGGACCGCGACGGAAAAGATCCTTTTGATCTGTTAGATGAATTGGAAGATAAACTAAGTATTAAAGTTCGTCCTCTCTCCTGGCCTATTAACACCGGAACACATTTTAAAGGCGTTTATTCTATTTATCACCACAAAATAAATCTTTTCCGTCCGGGTTCTCAACGCGTAGAAGATGATGTAATCACCATTGATAATCTCAACGACAAAACACTTGACACGCAAGTTGGCGAACGCGATGCAGAACAATTACGTCACGATATCGAATTGATTGAAGGGGTGTATGATGCTTTTGATACAAATCGATATTTAAAAGCAGATGTTGCGCCGGTATTTTTTGGTTCTGCCATCAATAATTTTGGTGTACAGGAATTATTGGAAACATTTATTCAAATCGCACCGGTTCCGCAAGGCAGAGATACCGATAAACGTTATGTTGATGCCGATGAAGAAAAATTCACCGGTTTTATTTTCAAGATACATGCGAATATAGACCCTCGACATCGAGACAGAATCGCATTTTTACGCGTGTGCAGCGGTCACTTCGAACGCAATAGTTTCTATCATCACGTGCGCCTCGATAAAAATTTGCGCTTCAACAATCCATATGCATTTCTTGCAGCGAGCAAGGATGTGGTGGATGAGGCCTGGCCCGGCGATGTGATTGGTTTATATGATACAGGCAATTTCAAAATCGGCGATACACTTACCGAAGGTGAAGACGTGATGTTCCGTGGCATCCCAAGTTTCTCTCCCGAAATTTTTAAGGAGCTGGTGAATATGGATCCGATGAAAACAAAACAGTTGGAAAAAGGAATCGAGCAATTAACCGATGAAGGTGTTGCTCAGCTTTTCGTACATAATAACGGATTCAAAAAAGTAGTTGGCACTGTCGGCGAACTGCAATTTGAAGTAATTCAATATCGCCTCGAACACGAATATGGTGCAAAATGTCGTTTTCAACCCATTCAAATGAATAAGGCTTGTTGGCTTACCACATCTGACAAGAAACAACTGGATGAATTTATGCGCTTGAAAACGGATTATATTTATTTTGACAAAGACCATAATCCGGTATACATGGCCGAAACAGGCTGGGCATTAAACGTGGCCATTCAAAATCATCCGCATATCACTTTTCATACAACCTCGGAATTTAAAACCGCAGTTGAATAGCACTTTGATATCTGATTGTGTTACCGGGTTGATCATCCGATATTAAGCCATTGTTTCAAGTTTGATTTCCTGATCGAATACAACAAGCATTGTTTTCGGATTGCAATTTTCATAAAACTCCTGTAATTTCGCTTAATGCGATGGTGGCATTTCATGTTCATTTTTCTTTGTTGGCAAACAGCTGACGCACAGCAACCCATGCGCTTATACCTCCTGCCCGGACAAGGTTCCGATCATCGCATTTATCAAAATATGCGATTCCCTGATAATATAGATACCGTTCATTTGCACTATCTCCCTGTAGAAGCTGAAGAAACACTTGAACATTATGCTGCGCGAATGGTCTCGCAGATCGATACTACCCTGCCCTTTTCATTAATGGGTGTTTCTCTTGGTGGAATGATCTGCGTTGAAATGAGCGACATTATACATCCACAACAAGTGTTTTTGTTGTCAAGTGCATCTTCAGGAGATGAGATCCCGGATTTTTACCACAGCTTTAGAAAATACCCGATTTACCATAATTTCAATCCGAATCTGATCAAATATTCAACTTTTCTGCTGCAACCTATCTATGAACCCGACCGCCGCACAGAGCGGAAAACATGCAATAGTATGATCAGAGAAAAGGATGCCGATTTTATGAAAAGTGCTGTGCATATGATTGTTACCTGGCAACGCACAGAGGCCGACAATATTAATACCCCCATCATTCAGATCCACGGCACTGCCGACCACACATTACCTGTTGAGAACATACGCGCAGATTATTACATCGACAATGGATCGCACATGATGACACTCACAATGGCAGATAAAGTGAGCGCTATTATTTCTGCTGCAATTACTGTAAAGCAATAATCACTTCACTATTCTTCTGAATTATTGCGGCGCCCTGTTTTTATTTGGGAGCGATGTTTCTTTTCGGTGAGACGCTTTTCTACTGCGGCTTTGGGCTTTTTTGTCTTTACGCGTTTTTTAGGCGGTATCAAGGCTTTATCTATCAGCTTGATAAACTTTTCAATTACCAATATTTTATTTTCACGTTGCGATCTCGCCTCCTCACAAGTCAAGCGCAAATAACCATCAGATGCAATCAGGTGACCTAACTTAGTCAGTAATATCGCTTTTTCTTCATCTTGCAATAACGCCGAATCCGCTATGGAAAAATACAACTCTACTTTCGTAGATGTTTTATTGACGTGCTGTCCGCCTTTACCACTGCTGCGAACCGCCTTAAAAGTACATTCCGATATGATATCCGCAGATGGCATCAGGCCCTGATCTTATCGAGCAATTCGTTTAAGGATTTTGCTTCAGTTTTCGACAGGTTAGACAACAACCCATCAACGGCCATGATCTCCTTATCAATCTGATCGAGCAATTTCATCCCTTTTTTAGAGATAACAACATCTACCTGACGCTTATCACTGGCACAGGGTTTACGGTCTACAAAACCTTTTGCATGCAGTTTGTCAACTAACCTACTAGCATTACTCATCTTATCTAACATCCTCTCTATCAATAAGTTAATACTTGCCGGAGCGGGGTGTTGACCTCTGAGTATCCTAAGGATATTGTATTGTTGCGGCGAAAGGTCAAATTGCTTGAAGAACTGTATCTGCTTGATACTTAGCCAACTTCCGGTATACAATAAGTTCAACAGGAGTTTATGATGTTCATTGTTGAACTTCGACTGCTTGATCTCCTCTTCAATGCGCATGTGTGATGGTTTGTGGTTTAGGTTGTAAGCAAAGATAACAATCCATGGCATTTTAACAAGAGACTTTTCTCTTGAAACACAAGCCGGATAAGGGTCTGATATTAGGAACATATGCATTTATTTTGAATGCGTTTTTCAATAATCCGAATTTCAATACCACATTTCCTTAGAACTACTAGATTTAGCATACGGATTAAATTTTGTTAATGTTTAATCTGATGCTCAACAATTTGTATCTTTAGAGAGCAGATATTTAAAGTTATTTTGAAGTATCTGTCAGGCAACATTTGAAACTTGTGGAGTCTAGAAACCACCATAATAAACGGGGTGTAACCGAAAAGCCAAATGAGTAGGCATCAAAACTTTTTTTTCTATGGAATTTAAAATTAACATGGTAGCCGTGTTGGTTACCGTAGTCGTGAACTTCATTTTAGGCTTCCTTTGGTACACACCATTATTCGGAAAAGCCTGGGGAAAAGAAATGGGCTACCCTGCCGACATGAAGCCGGACCCAAAAGTGCTCATGAAAGGTATGCTATTCATGGTGATCGGAAACTTCCTTTTTGCCTATGTGCTCGCGCATAATATCGAGGCATGGAGTTTTGTTCCGGATATGGACCAGACAAGCCAATTCTCTATGGCTTTAAGTTCAGCTTTTTTCCTTTGGCTTGGATTTTATTTACCAGGGGAATTGGGCGCAACTGTATGGGAAAAACATTCATGGAAACTGTTTTTCATCAATACCGTTTATCACTTCCTCTCTTTATTGGTTGCCAGTGTAATTCTTACTTACTGGACTTAAAAATAAAGAAAACTAAAGCACCTTTCATTTCTAAAAAAGTGAAAGGTGCTTTTTTATTTTTTTATAATTTCAATGAAAATCCCAATTGCCAATTTATCCCGGCTTGTGGGTAATAACCCATCATTTGTTGTATTTCTCCTCCATATTGATAAGTATACACCCATGCATTACTTGCATATGCTTTGTTGAATACATTTAATGCCTGTAAAGAAATATTCATTTCTTTAAATCGCTTTGCCGTAATCATCATATTCAAACCCACATCATTCAACCAATACGCATCCAGACTTCGCAGTCCATCTGAAGTATTGTCTACGTATTGCTGACCAACAGTTTTCGATGTCCATGTAGCTGTTAATAAATATCGTGTTGAGGACGCTGCATTTTTATCCCAAATTTTTCCATACAATTGATTGTAAGTTATCCATTCAGGCGAAAATGCCAGATCAGCACTTGCATATGCAACAGGGACCTGGGTGCCGTCATCCCAATTATCAATATAGGCAACATAATCTAGAGCCTTGTTGATACTGTATGTAACATTCCCATTTAAAAACAACATGGGAAAAATGCGATATCGATATTCAACTTCCAGTCCCGTTCTGTAGCTTCTCGGAATATTTGTTCTGGTGTATGCTCCTACATCATTAATCTCACCTGTCAACACAAGCTGATCAATATAATACATCATAAAATAATTAGCCGAAATTCTGAATTTATCTAGTTCCAGTTTATCACCTATCTCAACATCAATCATTTTTTCCGGAACAGGTCTGCTTAAAGGCGTTGATTCAGTGTAATCATCCCTGTTTGGCTCTTTTGTACTCATGCCAACAAACAGATAAGCCTTAGACTTAAACCCATGGAAAAATGAAAGCCCAACTTTAGGATTAAAAGAATAGATCGCTACATTCTGATCAACGGGCAGGCCTTCAACATTATATCCAAGAAACTGATAGCCCACGTATCGCGCTTGCAGGTCAACTAAATATAAGATATTCCCCACCTTGATATCACTTTGTAAATACACACTGCCATCAGACTTTTCGGCATCATTGGTATACCACGTATAATCATATCCCATAGTTGAAGCAAACTCATTCCAAATCACTTTTCCGAAATGCGTTCCGGTATATCGGTAAAAAGTTGCCCCTGTACTGGTATTCCAATTGTTGCTATGTCGATGTTTGTATTGTAAAAACGCCCCATAAAAATCGTTGTCCAGCCATTTTTGTGTAATAAGATCGGCATTGGAAATGGTGTCTGCACCAATCAATACAGGTTCAATTCCGTAATCGCCAAAATCCTGATCTTCTTCCAACTGCTCATAATACCCGCTACCTTTTGTATAATTCAATGTCAGGCGAAGATTATCTCTGTTCGTTACATTAAAATACTGATGCCATTGAACATGCGTTTGTCTATAATTATCTGTCTGATTTTCGTAGGTATAGGGATTATAAGTTCTATTGGTATCTAATACTTCTGCCGGTACGCCGCCCCAGGCTTGATATGTGCGTTCCTTTCCTGAAAATACATTGACAATAGAAGTGTATTTATTTCCTTTATAAGCGCCTGTCATGAACCATGCACCAAGATCTGCAAATGCTCTGTCGATATACCCATCGCTATGCATAATTGATGCACGACCTTGAATATACCAGTGCTCATTGATTAAACCACTTTGATATCCCCCGGAAAATTTTCGCAATCCAAAAGAACCAACCGACGACTGCACAAATGCACCCGTTTCTTTATTCAAATTATTGGTATTGATATTGATTGACGCACCAAACGCACTCAAACCATTATTGGTGATTCCGATACCGCGTTGAATTTGAATATCCTCTACACTCGAAGCAAAATCCGGCAGATCAACCCAGTATGTTTGTTGCGATTCGGCATCGTTGTAGGGAACGCCATTAATCGTGATATTAACCCTTGTAGCATCACTTCCGCGAATGCGCAAACCACTGTATCCTACACCGTTTCCCGCATCTGAAGTGGCAACTGTTGATGGCACCGATTCCAGTAAAAACGGCATGTCGCGACCAAGGTTTATCTGTTCTAGTTGCGAAGCGTAGATATTAGTATGGGTAACCGGCATAGTTGTAGCCACACGTTGTGCCGTGATCTCGAAATTAGGCAGCTCTATTAAGTTCCTGGTAAGCTTTATGGTGATATCAATTTTATGCGCCTGGGTGTCGATTTGAATAACAGGAATATTAATTAACGAATATCCAATCATTGAGCAGTCAATTATCAATTGCTTACTATTCGATTGAGTAATAAAATTCCCGCGCTTATCTGATATAATCTGTTGGTTGTTTATTGTAACTACAACATCCTGCAAGCCTAGTCCGCTTGTTTCATCTATTACAATTCCGGATATCGCATACGATTGAGCCGAGAGCGATTGTTGTGTAAACAAACTCAGCAAACAAAAAGCAATTAAAAAAGCTACGTTTTTACAAAACATGGCAAAGGTTTACATTATGAATCCTGTAAATGGAGCCTTTACCGGTAAGAATACTAATTTCCTCTATCCCTTCCCGGCATTACCCGGGCAGGTTCGATGGGTTTAATCTCAGTCGTTCAGAAAATCTGTCGGACACCCCATGAGATATGCAAAGATACTAGAATTCATTTAATAATACCATTAGCATCTTTCCTGCGTTGATGCCTACTACCGTCCTATAAATAAGTGGCCCATATAACTTAGGGGAGACCAGCTTACTGCAAGCATAGTGGGACGGGTTGCTTAATTGCCTTGAATAAAATGGGTATACTTGAAACCCAAAACTCTAACATATTTCTGAGATGGAATCGGATTCTATCAATAACATACTTCGTCATAAAGATACGATCTTAGTCAGCATTTGCGATCCGGTTGTCAATTCTACGATGTAAATTCCTTTTGGGAAAGGTTGCATGACGATATTGTATGCGCCTTGTTGCCGACTGTTATCAAGTATTTTCTTGCCGCTGCTGTCAAATATTGCTATTTGATGGGCGACATTACTTCTAACAAACAATTGCATGTTGTAAGCAAATATTTCTGCATTTAATTCCAATAAATTGTTCACAACAACTGTAGTAGTGTCGCCAATGGTATCGCCGGCAACAATTGGCGTTTCGCATTTTGTTTCATAAGCAAAATCGTGCACAATCAATGTCTTGGCAGAATCAGCTGTTGAGCACCTAATCCATCCATAATGTTTGCAATCGTCACCGCCGAGAAAACGGACGCCTAGAAACAGTGAGTCTTTATTTGGTGTCCAATAGCCTATCCCATAATGCCATTCCCAAGGTGTTACACTAATTTTATAAAATCCAATTGCCATCAACTGATAATGTCCATATTGAAAATTCAGATCACTATTGATTAATTCTCCGGAGTTAAGGGCATAGGGGAAATAGGTAGTTCCTCCGCCTTCACCGTTGGTGGCAAATGTACCCGCTATGCTATTTTCAGGATTAAAATTTGGACCGCAATATAGGACATGATTAAATCTATAAATTTCATAAAATGTATTAGAAAAGTAATGACTATCTTTTAATAAAAAATAATCATTGCTTCCATCGCCATCCAGGTCAATATATACATAATCATCATCATATTGCAATGTAACATCCGGTTCTATATCAGTATAAACAGCCTGTGCCGACGTATTACCATGCAAGAATAACAATGCTCCCGCAAGGCCTGAGTATTGTTGCAATGTAAATTGCTTGAAGGGTTTCATTCAGCTTTGATGATTTTTTTTGTTACTGAAAAGCTTTTTTCTTTATTGCTGATAACAATAAAATAGATATTTGAAGGTAGGTTGCCTAAGTCAATATCTTTATTTTGAGAGGCTACAGTATTTAATAATAGTTTGCCGTTTATATCTAAAACTGATACATAGAATGTGTTGAGCAATTCTTCAGGTATATCACATGCAATTCGAAAGGTATTTGCAGTTGGATTGGGATACACCTCAATTTGATCCTCTGACAGCATGAGCCCTTCTCGCGGAGTGATATAAAATGGCACTTCAATATAACCATAAGAATTTGCAGGGACTGTAAGGCAAATGGCACCTCCCGGTAAACCTGAGCATTCAGGTTCATTGATAACTGGGCCATTGATGTATTGGATCTCGAACGGATGCTGTTGATCCGTAGTATTGTAGCAGATATTCATTTTATATAAAAAACTATTACCGCTATTGGAATAGAGCTGTGTAGGAGCAATATTATACATAAATGCCTCACCATAGGCCATAGCGGTAGAACCCGGATACAGCATCAAGATATTACCTTTTTCCAAAACATAGCTTTGTGTTTCGGTTTTCATATTGGAATAGTAAATATACAGCTTTTTATTTGATTTGTCAATAAAAACAGTTGGTTGTATATTGGGATTATGCGCATAAGCGGTAAAATTCGAAGGCAGGTACTTAAGATTGTTACTTTTTATTACACTGAGCATATCAAATGTATGGTACATTGTACGTTTCAAAAATAAATTTTGATTGGCAGGCGGTGAAGTTAAGGTGTCCGGATTGCCGAGTTCATCAAGATGTTTTTCTCGATCTGCCCTGTCTGATTGTAAAAGCAAGGCGTAAAATGACCCTCCACCATAAGCGTGAAACATTGAATAAGTATGAAAGCCTTTTCGATAGTTCTTAGCATAGTTTTGTTTAATGTTTTTCAGGAACCACTCATGAATAAGCCAGCCATGCTCAAATGAGTTAACAAATGAAGCTAGTGAGTTTTGCTCCATTGAGCCTTGTAGGTAATCAGTATTTTTATCTTTAAGGTTCCATTCTGTTGTCCATAAATCTTTTTTCCACGGTTCATTCCCATAAAGCATCAAGTCGAGCCTCTGTTGATCGTAAGATTCAGCGTACCTTGTTCGAATAAACTGTTTAAAGTTCCCGAATCCATTTGAACCCAATCCTATTACAGCTTTATAAGCATTGCTTAGGCGTTCGTCAATTGTATCGAATTGCCACTGATCATTAGTCCAATCGTCACAATCTTCTGTAACACATCCACCGGCTATGCCTGAATTTGGATATAGAGAATCACATAAGTTACTAGTTGCCAATGAATCCCAATTGGTTTGAGCATCGTAGTAAGTGTGTAGGACAACCGCGTCAAATAAATAACGGGTTGAATCATCAACTACTATGCTGTCTTGAAAATGGGTTGCCAAGGTATCGTTCCAATTCGTCGACAAATCTTCCATCATGCGGAAAGCAAATTTAGTTGAGTCATTATTTTTGAGATTGGCCGCCGGGATTCCAACCTTTATTTGTAAATCCGGGTCAGATTTGAATGCTGAAATGAAATCGTGATCTTCATAATATTCAGGGCTAAATACATATGCAGAAAGGGAATCGAGCCAAGTATTGTAATCGTCTGAGAAGTAACCATCAGGGATGTCAGCTTGACCTTTTCCGTTAATTAAGTACCAATAATCATTAAAACCCTTCCAGCCCATAATGTCCGTACCCCAGTTCAAATTGCATTCATTTCCCATTTCGACGCCGACCACATTTACAGATGTTACACCGTTTCCTCCTTCTGCTTTTGGTGCAGGGTTTCGAAGGTAATCAATAATATGCCTGCAATTAGATGCAGATTCACTAATAACATTTAGATCAACAATTACATCTACTGTGTATCCTTCCCATTGCTGAATTGAATCAATTAAAGCAATAAATTGATCAATATATTGCTGTTGTTGATGTGCAGGGATGTCATTCTGTTGAACCTTCCATTTCGCGTACAAATTTTCAAAATCTGCAGCATATTTCAATGCGAGCATCCAATCACCACAATTGTCACAAACAGAATCTGCCATATCTGTGAGGATTGAATTCACAAATGTAGAATCATCTGCATCAATATCGCCATCTGCTCCATCGTAATATCTAATAATTTCTCTAATATTATATCCATAACCTTTAATAGGATCAAGCGTATCAAATGGGGCTTCTATATCTTGGTAAGGTAATAAATGCATCCAACGGCTACTTGCTCCGCCCGGAAACCGCAAGACTTGTGGTTTTAACTCTGCCATCCATCTCCACGATTGTGGAAAATTTACATTATCGGTATCCTGCGGTAAACGTTCAGGTGTGAAAATTCCCTCAATATGGTACCCGAATAGCCCATGTTCTACTTCCTTTGGTAAAAAACCAGGGGTTATTGTGATATCCTTTGTCGCATCTACTAATCTGAATTCGCTTCCTTCAGAAACGGTATCGTCACCTATAGAATTTGTGTCTTCATAAAGTATGAATAATGTATCTAATCCTGCTAAATTAATGTCAATGGTATCTCCTATTTCAAAAGCTGTACCGGTATCGAGTTCGACAGGAACAGTATCCGGATAACAAATTATTGTACTTCCGGGTTTTTGAAAAGTCAATTCATTTTTAAGGTGTAATTCTGTGTTCTTGACAATTGCACTAAATAAATTTGAACCAATGAAAGTCAAAAGTACTATGTAAATTGCAATGGGATTTTGTTGAATTTGATTTATTAGTTTTCATAAGGTATATTTTAATAAGATGATGAGTGAAATTAAAGAAATAATTAAAGAAAATACATTTGATTTACATCATGGATTTTTTTGATAAATTCAGCTAAACCCGTAAGTAATCAATTAAATCTTTACAAGGTACAAAATAGTCCCCATTTTCTCACACTTTTATAATATGTTACCATCGCACCACTTCGAAAGCTTGAATTCTGCTATAATAACCAATTAATCAAAGCGTCAATTTACCCACCTAAATTCAACAATAGTAATTCTGCCAATAAACGACACATTTTAAAACAACTGATGCAAAGGTTGGTTGATATAATTATAGACGGTATACAAACGCTTCTCTATAGAGCCGTTGAGTTCAATGAAACGCAATTTGTAGTGCAACATATGGTCGCGATATATTTTATGCAAATATTCTCTGCGATGTGGATCCTCACGCTGCGCATCCGGTTCCCAGGGAAAATCCGGCGCACATAAAAAATACATATCAGGAGTTCTGTCTACAAAAGCATGTGTCAACCATGATTCTGTGCTTTGAAATTTATCGTCGAGCCAAATTTTTACGGTGAGTAAGTCGGTATCGCAAATCAACAGATGTGGTTGCAAAGATTTTACTCTTTCTTCCTCACTCATCTGCAACATGGCTATATTGAGCAGATCATCATAGGCATATGCACGTTGCAGCTGATCGATATATCCACGCGCCACTTCAGGCACATAGGGCAATTGTAGTTCTGTTGCTAATTTATTGACCAGAGTAGTTTTACCCGTGCATTCAGGTCCGGTAAATACGATCTTACGCATGCTGCTCTTCCTGCCGCTTTTTCAGGCGATGGTTCCAAGTTATCCATCCGGCCACTGCGAGCATTGTAAATATAAGATATTGCAGTGAACTCAGACACAATCCCTTAGAAAAAAATAATGGCACACAAATAATATCGCCGATGATCCAGTATACCCAGTTTTCAATTTGCTTCCTCGCCATCAGCCACATCGCAGAGCAGAAAATTGCTGTGGTAATTCCATCCCAATAAGGCACATTAGAATCGGTATATGTATCCAGTAGGTAGCCGATTACAAATCCACCGAGAAGTGTAAGGAGTGCAAAACCAATTTGTTTCGGCATGTTGAATGTTGCGATATGCGCTTTTTCTTCTCCCCTGCTCTCAGCTTGATTACGCCCTCCCTTCAGCCAGAAGTACCATCCGTAAACACTTGCCAGGAAATAGTAAAAATTAACTGCGGCATCGGCATACAGTTTTACCTGCAAACAAATGTATACGTACAACAGCACACTGATAATACCGATAGGATACACCAAAATCGACTCTTTTCTGGCATACCAGACACTCAACACCCCTGTGACCACCGCGATCGCTTCGGGTATTGTCATCAACAATACGGAATCATGTAAACAATGGCTTAACTGCACCTTGAAATTTGTGCAAATCTACCTATTCAAAGAATGATAGTTTACCACAAATTATTCCCCAAACACCTGCTGCAACAAATCTGTTACCTGATGTTCAATATCGGTACGGATTTTAATCTCTTCGTTGCCTACCAGATGGAATAAGCCACCCAAACCTTTATTGGTAGTATAATCTGCAAGATCAGTAGTAACATCCTCGGTAAACGGAATAGTATTGTAAAGGTTGATTACATCCTCCCAAGCCTGCTGCGCACCAACGCCTTCCAAGGAATTTTGAATATCAGGTTTGAAAGCGGTATAGAGATCAGAGAATGTATTGACTCTTAAATAGTTTGTAGCAGAAGTGTCAGCGCCATTGAGGATAGACATGGCGTCATCGAAGGAAATATTCAGAATGGCATCTTTAAAAATCGGGGTGGCCTTGGTAGCGGCGTCTTCAGCGGCATGATTCATTGATTCTACAAATTCATCAACCAGCAAAGAGCCTCCGGGGATTGCTTCAACCACTGTTTGCACTATGCCCGCTTCCTCAGGAAACAGAATGGTAATATCCGGATTAAGAAAATAACCATTCAGCACCGAACCCTGCGCCACCGCTGTATCTGTGCCCACATTCAAAGCCTCTTTCAATCCCGCTACCACGTCGTCATTGGATAGCAGATCATCAAGATTCAGGTTCTCGCAAGAGATGAAAACAGTTGTTGCGGCGAAAGGCAACAGGAAGAGAAGATGCAGTTTTTTCATAAAATGGCTGATTTACCGATACGAAATTAAAAAATCGTGCCAGTTTTCCCCAAATGTGGGCGAAAAAGGCAACTATTCAAGAGAAAAAAGGTCAAAAAAGTCGGAATTGTGTGATAAATGTCCATGAGGCACCCTTTTTGCATAGTTAATTTTGTAATATATTATTACTACTCTGATATTATGAAGAAAGCATTTTTCCTTGTATCCCTAGTGTTCACGGCAATTCTGATCACTGAATCATGTAAGCACACCCCTGTAGATTTGATTGATGATCTGCCCGGTGACCCTATCATTGATACCACGGGAGGGCCAACCGACACCTTAGTTTTCAGCACGTGCGACTCGGATACCGTGTATTTTGAGAACGATATCTACCCTATTTTCATATCAAATTGTGCGATAAGTGGCTGTCACGATGC
>JAIBBA010000163.1 GCA_019694895.1 Chitinophagales bacterium | reverse complement strand
TATAATACGCGGGCTGAAGGCTTTTATCGCAAAGCCGGATGGAAAGAAGTAGGAACGCATGGTCCTAAAGAAATTAAGTTTGAAATGCGTTATGAGGATTGGTATGCTAATAAAAAGTCGTAACACAATGCTGATTTTAAGGGGAATGCGATGTTCCGTCAACAATACATGGGCGAATTTAGATTGAATAGGATCGCTTTGAACCGAAATACAGGCCACACAGCTCAATGAATAAAATTATCACTCAGGCGGCTTTGGGGTGACATTTGGAAAATGTTACCTAATTAGGTAACTTTGCGAGGTGAGCGCTCATCCCCTAAGACGAATAGTTATTTATGGAAATGAATTTTGGGACTTCTACAACAAATTACCTGAAAAAGTAAAGCTACGTGTCGACTGGACACTAGACCTTGTCAGATCCGTTGAAGTAATTCCCGAAAAGTATTTCAAACATATTGAATCGACCGATTTGTATGAAGTACGTGTTATTTCCGGAAGCAATATTTATAGGATCTTTTGCTTCTTCGACAAAGGGAAACTAATTGTGCTTATAAATGGCTTTCAAAAGAAGACACAAAAAACACCAAAAAATGAAATTGAAAGAGCACTTCGACTTAAAAAACAATATTATGACCAGAAATAAAAAAATCACAAACTTTGATGTCCACTTGGACAAAAGGTATGGAAAAAAGGGAACAAAAACACGTGACAAGTATGAACAAGGGTTTGAGGCTTTCAAGCTTGGCGCAATTTTACAGGAAATGCGCAAGGAGAAAGGACTTACACAGGAGGAACTTGCCTTAAAATGCGGAACAACTAAAAATTATATCTCGAGAATAGAGAATGATGCATCAGACATTAGACTGTCAACCTTGATGCGCATTTTTTCTGATGGATTCGGGAAGCAATTACGCATTAACTTCTAGAATTCACGTCAAACCAATTTTTAGGCCGAATTCTTGCAAAACAACATAATAAATACGCCACTTACCAACCCTCGAATTCCACGTACACCCGTTCAAAGCTTCAAAACTTGTATGATACCAAAAAATTACTTACTTTTGACGTTAGTAACGCAAGACATAACTAATGATAAAAACCTTTGGCGATAAGGAAACCGAGCATATTTGGCATGGCACTCGGTCGAAGCGGTTGCCAAATGAGATTCAAGATATTGCGCGTAGAAAATTGAGGATGATACATAATGCTCAAGATATTAATGACTTGCTTGTACCGCCAGCCAACAGGCTTGAGAAACTGAAGCGCAGGCTTAAAGGGTATCACAGTATCCGGATCAATGGTCAATGGCGCATCATCTTTAAATGGGTCAAGAATGACGCATACGAAGTAAGTATAATAGATTATCACTAAAAAATTACGCATGAAAAAGCTGAAGAACATTCATCCCGGTGAGATCCTATTAGAAGAATTTCTGATTCCTATGGAAATTTCTGCCTATCGTTTAGCAAAAGAAACCTTCCTTCCACAAACGCGCATTTCAGAAATAACGAAAGGAAAAAGAAGGATCACAGCTGATACAGCAATCAGATTATCCAAGTTCTTCGGAACAAGCGCCAAGTTCTGGCTGGGGCTTCAAGATGATTATGATCTGGAAGAGGAAAAAAACCAAAAGGATCGAGAGTTTAATAATATCAAGCCAATGGAAGGGAACGCTGCATAATCATTTTAATCTTCACCTCATGTCCTTCCTCTCCAAACTATTCGGCAGAAGAAAACAGCACACATCAAGTACGCAGGAGTCATTCGATGAGCAATATACTGCCATTGGTGTGTTTGATTATACCGAAGATGGTTTTGTCATCAGCGATGAAAAGCGTTCAATACCAATAGCATGGGCTGAAATCACCAAGATCAATGTGTTTAAAAAAGATCTGGTAATATATGATCTGGTGATGATGGAAATTGTATGTGGTGTGTCTGCATTGGTCATCAATGAAGAATCTCCAGGCTGGTATCAATTTGTAATCAAATCAAAAGAAGTGTTTCCAGGCATTCCAAAACATTGGGATGTCGAAATCATAAAACCTCCATTTGCAGAAAATTTTTCTACTATCTACGAGCGCACTTAATACTATACCTTGATTGATTTCAATTCAGCGAAATATGCGAGAAAGTCTGCTGTGCTGAATTACTGAAAAGGAGCGGTTGTATTTCACAATCCATAAACTTTATAAGTGGGAATTTTGCGAGGAACTCCATTACTTCATCCTCATCCCGGGCTACTGCTACCATCCACAGTTTTTTCCTGTCCATAGATACACAATAGCTGGTGATCTTACCCTCATACATAAGATCATTCACAACGGCGCGTTGCGAGGGAATCAAACGCATAAATGCCTCTGAATGAGCTTCATGCATATCGATATCAACCATAAATTCAGCCATTTGTGTCAGATTGTCCATACAAACTTACAAATTTTTAATATGAACATATAAACGACAAAAACCGTTCCCCGGTTGTATGTAAACCGTTTATTTAACAGAATTCTTTGGGAAATCATACCACAACAAAGTGCCAAGATCCGCTCCCACCAACTTTTCGAAGCGTATTGCAACTATGGCACAAGTGGGAATATCGTGATGGAAGTCGCTACACCAGTAGTTCGCCAAAATTGAAGAATTGGGGTTATGTCCGAAAACGGCAACGGTATCATGCATCGCCAGCGCTTCCTCAATACTGCGAATCATTGCCGGCATAGACCCAAAGTAAAACTCCTTATTGATATGTATATTTCCATGCGCTATTTGCCAGGCATCGCAGAAAATTTTGCAGGTGGTTAATGCTCTGAGTGCTGTGCTACTCAACACAAATTCAGGTGGTCTGCTTCGCTGTAAAAATCTTGATGCCATCACCGGTGCATCGCGCAAACCTCGTGACGACAAAGGTCTGTCATGATCGGATAATGCTTTATCATCCCAATCGCTTTTAGCGTGTCTGATGATATATAAGGTTTTCATGGTTGAGGGGCGCGATAAAAGAAATAAAATCCATTTTTATTTCCACGTGGTTCAAATCCGGGCATGCCGATAAATAATTGTTGCTTTCTGGCATTGGTAACCATCCACACAGGCTTATCAATATCTCCTTCGCGCAGCCATTTACCGTACGCACTACGCCATTTTATAGCATCAAATTCCGCTACATCAGGATAAGTGCGTGCAGCCCAGGCTTTAAATCGCGGATTATTTACATCTTCCGGCGTGCGCTTACCGTAGAATAATTGCGCATAACTTTTTAATCCTATCACGTCAGTGTAAACGTCTTCCCTACTCTTCTCATCAAGAAAATCTATCATTGCACCTTGCGAATAACGTTCTATATGCGGGGTGATGGTGTTAATACTGATATTTATAATCACCATACTGCTTAAAAATAGCCATGTAATTGCAGCACTTCCGCGTGAACGCATCGCCCAGATTACAGTGAATACGCAACATCCGAGCATGAGCATACCCAATACCGGCTCCCAACCCTGCCAATGAGCATCTGCTCGAAGGGCTTCTTTAGAAAAGGGATCCAAAATATATGTCTCTAATAATTCAGGTCGTTGCAATACAAATGGAATAGCAAATAATGATACACTGAAAACAAATCCTGTTACTGCGATTAGAACAATCTCCACGCTGCTCCATCGCTTATCTATATTTGCCAATCGCTGAGCCGCAAGAAATGTAAGCGGGAAATAAGCCATAGAAGAATAATGTGCAATTTTAGTCTGCACGATGGTGAATACAACAAGCACTACACTTAATAAAATAATCATCCATTTTCTAAAATCGGCATGCTGTTGTTCAACATTATTCTTCTTAATAATATTTCCAATTGCAAATGCACTTGCCGGGAAACACAGAAATAAGATTACCACAAAGTGATACAATAAAAATCCTCCGTGACTGGCATCTTCAGTAGTTGCGAGTCGCGTTTGATAGGTAAAAAATTCTTTGATAAACCAGGTTCCGTTATGCGAAATTTCTATCGCCACCCAAGGTGTCATCGGCGCAGCCACACATATTAAAAATACAAGAATATGCCAGAGATTCGGGAATTTTCTGAATCGAGTAAAAAGATACCATATACCAACTGAGATACCAATCAACCCGACGCCGACAGGTCCTTTTGTGAGCATCGATAAGCCTGCAAATATTCCGCTGAATACTATCCATTTTAATTGCTTGTTGTCCTGCACATATCTTATCCACCCATACACACCGAGGAAAATGAATAAATTAAACCAGGGGTCGATGATGCCTGATTTAAAATAAAACTGCGGCAGCATACTTCCCGCGTAACAAATCACCCACCATCCCGCCAATCGTTCATCGCGCAGGCGCTTGCCGATTGCATACAAAATCATCAAGGTGAGAATACCGCAAATGGCATTGGGAAATCGCGCTGCGAATTCGTTAACGCCAAATATGTGCATGGATGCCGACTGCAACCAGAAGAAAAATGGCGGTTTTTCCCAAAATTGATGAAAATCGATTTGTGTCTGCGTGTAATTGCCGGTCACTATCATTTCACGTGAGGCCTCGGCGAAGTTGATTTCATCCCAATCAAACAGATGCGAAGCTCCCAGAAAAGGGATGAACAAAACACTACCCATAAGGGCTATCACCACATAAGCACGCAGGTTCTTCATATTCAGGCGGTGGAAAATTACAAAAAGGTTATCGTTCATACCCGTATCTTTAGGGGATGTCGAAGAAAAAGAAGAAGAAAAGTCCCAAAACGCAGCGTGCCGGACTACATTTTGAAGATGAACTTTTTAATTTCATCTCCGGTAAACTTGCCAAAGGAGCCTCACTGAAAGTGATATTCAAATGGGCCTCTAAAACCGGGGAAATGGATGGTGTGTTCGACGCAATAGAGAATTTGGTGAACGCCGGAAAAATTGAAGAGTTTGCACCTGACCTCTTTCGCTCCAAACAACAAAAAGGTGGCGGCGCTACCATGGTGGGTATCGTAGATATGACGCAAAGCGGAAATGCGTATGTGGTGATCGATGGACATTTATATGATGTATTTGTTCCTTCCCATAAAACACAGCGCGCATTTAATGGCGACACTGTTCGCGTTCGTATCACCTCGATGGGAAAAAATAAAAAACCCGAAGGTGAAATAACAGAAATAATTAAACGAGAAAAAGAATTATTTGTAGGCACGGTAGATATCAATGGTCAACATTCATTTGCTGTTACTGACGACAGATTTAATAATTATGATTTTTATCTTCCTGCCGAAGAAGTAAAAAAACATAAACTCACCCATGGCGATCGCATTATTATGCGCATTAAAGACTGGCCTCCGGGAATGAAAAGTCCTATCGGACAAGTAGTAACCAAACTAGGCGCTCCCGGCGATCATGCGAGCGATATGGAAGCGATTTTGGTTGAAACAGGAATTATTTATGCTTTTCCAAAAGAAGTTGAAAAAGAAGCTGACGCTATACCGGTGACAATTCCTGAAAAAGTGATCGCCTCTCGCCTCGACATTCGCGATCGTTTTACAATTACTATAGATCCCTATGATGCGAAAGATTTTGATGACGCCATTTCCTATCGCAAGCTCGATAATGGCAATTTAGAAATCGGTGTACATATTGCAGATGTTTCCTATTATGTGACTTCAGGCTCAGCCATCGATAAAGAAGCATACGCAAGAGGCACATCGGTATACCTTGTAGATCGTGTGTTGCCGATGTTGCCTGAGAAATTGTCGAATAATGTATGCTCTCTGCGCCCGCATGAAGATAAATTATGCTTCAGCGCAATTTTCGAAATGGATGAGGAGGGAAATTTAATTGAAGAATGGTTTGGCAAAACCGTAATCCATAGTGATAGAAGATTTACTTATGAAGAGGTTCAGGAAGTCATAGAAACCGGCAACGGTGATCATGTTGAAGAAATAATGATCCTGAATAAGGTGACGCATGCATTGCGCAAAAAGAAATTCGCTGCAGGTGCCATATCATTCGAAACTCAGGAGGTCAAATTTATTTTAGATGAAAATTTTGTGCCAACGGGATTATATGTAAAGGAGCGAAAAGAGGCACACATGCTCATTGAAGATTTGATGCTGCTCGCCAATCGTCGTGTTGCCACTTTCCTTGCAAAAGAACACAGTCGCGTGCCTTTTGTTTATCGCGTTCATGATCGTCCCGATATGCAGCGATTAGAAGAATTTTCTAT
>JAIBBA010000047.1 GCA_019694895.1 Chitinophagales bacterium | reverse complement strand
CTGCTAAAAAAGCTGCTCCTAAAAAAGCTGCTAAAAAAGCTGCTCCTAAAAAAGCCGCTAAAAAAGCCGCTCCTAAAAAAGCCGCTAAAAAAGCTGCTAAGAAAGCCGCTCCTAAAAAAGCTGCTAAAAAAGCCGCTCCTAAGAAAAAAGCCGGAAAACGCGGTCGTCCCGCTGCAAAAAAAGTTGCTGCTCCTGCAGCGCCAGCAAATGGTGCTACAAACTAAGCAAGCAGCTTAATTTTTTTTATGGAGGGTTCCTTTTGGAGCCCTCTTTTTTTTGCTCTATACCAGGAGCCCCCCTACTCACGGGCCTCCACTGACAATGTCAGATAACTGTCAATTCCTATAAATTGCATGTATTTCGCATTTTTTATGTGATTTTTCGGTAACTTTATATCTTTACACAAAATGTCTTTCTAACGAAAATTTAATGCTATGAGAAAATTATTACTAACCGTAGCAGCAGGCGTTATCTCGGTTTCGCTTTTCGCTCAGACTGCCGTGACGGCTAAGCCGCACAACAAGGCTGAAATGATGGCGAAATTCAAGAATGCCAAAGCTGTTCCGTATCAACCTCAGGTTAATGCCGACCTCAATGGAACACCTCTGAACACCAACACTTTCTATGCAAAGAGCGGTGCTCGTACAGGTGAATCTATCGGTATTACCGGTTACCCGCTGATGTCTAACTCAGCTTCTTACGATCGTGTACGTGTTTATGACGACGGCGCAATCTCTGCCATTTGGACAGGATCTACCGTTGCCGACGGCTCTTGGGCTGATCGTGGTTCTTTCTACAATCACAATGATGGAGCTTCATGGGGTCCTGCACCAACAGCTCGTGTTGAAACTGTACGCACTGGTTTCCCTGAGTTGCTTACTGTAATGGATCATGAAGTAGTTATTGCTCACGATGGAACAAATCAGCGCCTTTTCGCTAATGCTTCTATCGGCGGTACTACATGGACTGAATTACCAACATCAGGAATGCACCATGGCTTGTGGCCACGCGCTTATTGCCCTGCAGGTACTGACGATATCTACCTCGTTAGCCCTAACGCATCTCCTGTTGTAACTATCAACTTCTCTAGATCAGATGATGGTGGTGCTACTTGGACTGTACTCAATGATGTACTTCCTCTGGATAGCACTAACTGCTTCGGCGCTTTATCTGCTGATGCTTATCAAATCGCTGTTGATGGTAGCAATGTTTACATCCTTTACGGTACTTCATGGACTGATCTCGTGTTGTTGACTTCAACTTCTAACGGTGATCCTGGTTCATGGACAATCACTACTATCATCAATACAGGTTTCTGTAACTATCAAGGTGACCTCGATCAAACTTCAGATGTAACCGGCGATGGTATTGCTGATACAGTTGAAACTACTGATGGTTTCCATGAAATGGTTCTTGATGATGCCGGTGTTGTTCACGTTTGGTCTGGTTACTACTGGTTGCTCGACGACGATCCGGCTACTGAAGGTTGGAGCTACTTCCCAAGCCTCTACGGTTTGTGGTACTGGAACTCAACTATGGCTGCTGAATCACCAATGTGGATCGATCTTTTGGTTGACTGGGATGATAGCGGTGATGCTTTTGATGGTATCGGCGCTGACCTTGGTATGTATGATGGTGTTACTTTCACCTCAATGCCTACTGCTGCAATCGATGAAGATGCAGGTCGTATCTACCTCGCTTACACTATGCCAATTGAATACACCGACTATTTCGATGATCCAACTGTAGCTGAAGCTCAGTCTTTCCGCGATCTTTTCGGTGTTTATTCTGATGATATGGGTCTTTCTTGGAGCGCTCCTGTTAACATGACTTATACCGCTCATGATAATCAGGAAGTTTCTTTCCCTTACGCTTTCGATCGTTTCCTAAATGGTTGTATGTATACCATTTGGCATCAGGATGATGAGCCGGGAACTGCTCTTGACGTTGGGCAAGTTGCTGCCGATGTAAACTCAATTGCTAATATGCAATTCCGTTGCTTCGATGAGGCTCGTTTTAACCCTTATCCACCAACTGCAGAATACGATTATACTCCTGACGGAACTACAGGTCTTGTGAACTTCACAAACTTATCTGTAGATGCTGATACATATTCTTGGGATTTCGGTGATGGCGGTTCTTCAACTGCTAAAAACCCTGCTCACGTTTATGCAACTTCAGGTGTGTTCAACGTATGTCTTACTGCTATGAACAAATACGATGACGACAATGCATGTAAAGTAATCGACATCACTGTTGGTGTTGTTGACTATGCTCTTGGTCAAGCTCTTTCTGTTTACCCAACTCCTGCATCTACTAATGTAACTGTAGAAGTTAATGGTAACTTCGGAACATTATATGCTGAAGTATATAATGCACTTGGCGAACGCGTAATCAATACAACTGCTTTCAACGGTTCTGTTAACTTCGATGTAACTGCTCTTTCTGCAGGTAACTATATCGTAAAAGTTGCAACTGTTGATGGTAAATACACTAGCCGTCAAATCTCTGTAAGCAAATAATATTTGCTTCAAAATAGCATAAAAGCCTCGACAGCAATGTCGGGGCTTTTTTGTTAATTAACATTTAAGGTTTCTTAAACTAGGTTGCCACTTTTCCTTAGGCATTTATTACGATGTAGTTTAGCATAGTCTGCACAACCACAACAGACCAGTTAGGTTAGATGACATTTTACATAAAGCATGAACAAGCCAACAACAAGTGCTTTATGTTTTTTTGATGTGGAGGCCCCGACAGCAATGCCGGGGTTTTTTATTGGATAAAGAAAATCATGATAAACGATGTACGAATTCCATCGTTTAATTTACTCCCGTCAATACAATCTTACTGCTACCAATAAGTCGACCTTGAATATCATGCAACTGCAAAATATATATTCCTGAAGCTAAACTGCTGCAATCAATTACATTTCCATTTATTTCAGGCTCGCATATTACACCCTGCAGATTCATTATTCTCATTGCGCTGCCTGATGGAATATCATCGATAACAATGACTCCCGTAGAAGGATTTGGGTACACCTTAAATTCTTTATACAACGATTGAATATCAATAGTATGAATTGCTTCATATTGCAATAATTGAATGCCACCTACATCAGAATAATAAGGAAAGCCTACAAACGAATTATCGACTAATGCAAGTGAAATTTGATTCCCAAATACATCCAGACTCCAGGCAACAATACTATCAAAGGGCACGCCATAAGTGGCTTTTAGTGTAGGCGTTGCCGGATTTGAGATATCAAAAATCAATAATTCACTGTCGCCACCACTTACAAATAATAAGTCTTCATCCTCATTTATCCGCACTTCATTTGTATGTCCCGGCCTGCCATTCCAGTTTGTAGAATCGCAATCCCAGGGATTAAACCAGGCCACTGTACTCATATCACTATCTGCTATATCTACTACAAGTAAACCACACATGTCAACCGGTATGTAGGCATAATGTTGTTTGATGGCAATATTGTTATACGCCGACTGTGCAATATTTTCTATATCCGGATCGGCATATTTTCCGATTTCAATTGGTGCTGATTTATTGCTCACGTCTAACATTCTCAATCCACCCGCATCATAAGCAACCATGAGAGTGTCTGCTCCATAAAGTGCTAATCCACGAACATTCGGAACAGAAAACAAATCCGGCACTTCAGGATAATTTGGATCAGGGAGAATGGATGATTTGAATGTGATATTTGATTTATTGCTCACATCCAGAATTATCAATCCATCGTCCATACCTCCAAGGTATGCGTAATTACCATCGCTAATGGCAATGGCAGCGCCCTGATTATAAGCTACTGAATCCCATTTGTCGGTAATAACAGGATGTGCTGCATCAGCAAGATTCATAATGGCTAGTCCTGCCTTTTGAGGGATGAGATTAAAGCCACCTGTAGCAACGTATAAATAATCGCCGGTTTGCGAAATATTATTAGGAATGAGATTATTTAATGCGGTAGTGGGAATGGTATCAACAGGCACCGGAAAATCAGGATCCGAAATATCGAAGGTCACCACACCAAGTTCGCGACAAGCTGCATATAAATATGGTTCACCATTTCTATTCATCAGTGACGAATATGCCGAATAGGGAAGAAAATTTTCGAAATAAAAATGACCATCTTCCGTGAGTGTGACGGTATCAATTTGGGCATGCATTGCAAAAGGGTACAGACATACCAATACCCATGGGAAAATCCTTCTCATACCTCTAATTTACAAAAACCGTGCAAAAAAAAGCCCTGACTCGTGGAATCAGGGCTATTCAAGTATTGATAAAATTAGCTTACACCATCAAAGACGCAAGCACCAAGCTCACAACGCTCATTAATTTAATGAGGATATTGATAGATGGCCCGGAAGTATCTTTAAATGGATCACCAACGGTATCGCCAACAACGGCAGCCTTATGTGGATCACTGCCTTTGTAGTAGGTTTTTCCGTTAATATCAACCCCTTCTTCAAACATCTTTTTAGCATTATCCCAGGCTCCACCTGCGTTGGCTTGAAAAATTGCCATCAGCACACCGCTTACAGTTACTCCTGCAAGCAAGCCACCCAACATTTCAGGACCCATTAGTTCGTGACCTTCGGTATTGAGTCCAAGTACTTTCGGAGCAAAGCCTACGATTACGGGAACAATAACGGCCATTAATCCGGGAACCACCATTTCTTTTACGGCAGCTTTAGTGGAAATCTCCACACATTTTGCATATTCTGCTTTTCCGTTTGCCGCTTCGAATATTTCCTGATCTGCTTTAGACCACTCATGTACTTCTTTATCGCCATTGCGTTTCATGGCATCAAGAGCAGCCTTTAAAGCCGGAATTTCGTTGAATTGTCGGCGCACCTCCTGAATCATGCTCATGGCAGCTTTACCTACACTTTGCATGGCCATTGCTGAAAATAGTAAAGGCAACATCGCCCCGATAAATAAACCGGCGATCACGTGTGCTTGCGAAATATCAATTTGAGTCAGATGCGTTACTTGCATAAATGCACCAAATAATGCCAGTGCAGTAAGTGCTGCAGAGCCAATGGCAAATCCTTTGCCGATAGCTGCTGTTGTATTTCCTACAGCATCTAATTTATCTGTTCTGCCGCGTACTTCTTTAGGAAGATCAGCCATTTGAGCAATACCACCGGCATTATCAGAAATCGGTCCGTAGGCATCCACTGCTAATTGAATACCGGTATTAGCAAGCATACCTACAGCGGCAATGGCGATGCCATATAATCCGCCGAACATAAAAGAAACAATGATAGCTGCAGAAATAATTAATGTAGGAATGGCAGTTGACATCATACCTACACTTAATCCGGCAATGATATTTGTTGCAGAACCTGTAGATGATTGCTGAACAATTTTCATAACAGGTTTTTTTCCTGTACCGGTATAATATTCAGTAATAAATCCAATTGCAGAACCTGCGATGAGACCTACAACTGTTGCAATAAAAATACCTATAGCTGTTACTGTTCGTTCTTTACCTCCATAAAGCACATCAGTAAACGTAAATTTTTCAGGCAACATCCATGTGATGATAAAGTATGATAAAATCACCATTGCGATTGATGAACCTAGTGCACCACCATTAAGTGCTTTTTGAGGATTACCACCTTCTTTCACACGAACAAAGAAAGTACCTACAATAGAAGTAAGGATACCAACACCACCTAAAACAAGCGGAAGTAATACAGCAGACAAACCGTTAAATCCATCTTCCATAAATGAAGTGCCAACACCAATAGTTCCTGCCATAAATGCTGTTCCCAAAACCATAGTTCCGACAATAGAACCTACATAACTTTCAAATAGGTCGGCACCCATACCGGCAACGTCGCCAACATTATCACCAACGTTATCTGCAATGGTAGCAGGATTCAGTGGGTGATCTTCCGGAATACCGGCTTCAACCTTTCCAACAAGGTCGGCACCCACATCGGCAGCTTTGGTATAGATTCCACCACCTACACGGGCAAAAAGTGCAATCGATGATGCTCCGAATGAGAATCCGGTAACTACATTGATCACCTTGATTGCTGCTTCCTGAGAATCGAACCCATAAATATTTGAATAGATGAGCAATAAGGTTCCCAAGCCAAGAATTCCCAGACCTACAACACCCATACCCATAACTGATCCACCGCTGAAGGCAATTTCAAGGGCTTTTCCAAGTCCCCCTCTTGCAGCATTTGCAGTGCGCACATTTGCTTTTGTAGCCACGCGCATACCGATAAAACCGGCCAATGCTGAGCATGAAGCACCAACAACAAAAGATACACCAACCAGTGCTGAAGAATTTTCTTCACTTGCACCCGAAAGCCCTAATAGGATAGCAACAATGACAACGAAAATTGCCAGAATGCGATATTCAGCTCTCAGGAAAGCCATGGCACCATCAGCGATTGCACCGGCTATACCTTGCATTTTAGCATCTCCGGGATCTTGACGTGCTACCCAGTTGCTCTTCATGTAGGTAAATAACAATGCGATGAGCCCGAGCACCGGAATCGCAATTAAAATCATATTAACATCCATATCTCAGTGGTTTTATAGGTTTATTGAAGATGCTAAAATAATCATAGTCAGCCAAATGCCCATTTTCGGAATGTTGATAGCCTGAAATGTCTTGCAGGATTTCTTATATCTTTACCTGTATGAACCCGGGAAAATTACTCACATGTGCTATTCTGTGCATTAGCTTATCTGTGCATGCCCAGACCGGCTACTCTGATGCGGGAGCCTCGGCCAATAGTATGGGGAATACAGGTATTGCTAACCCCGATGTATTCAGCGCCCAAAACAATCAGGCAGCAATGGCCTTTGCAGAGAATGCTTCATTAGGCATCAGCACACAGAATTATTTCCTCATGGATGAAGGATTGAATGCATTTTATGCTGCAGGAATTATTCCGGTTCAACGAGCAGGAAATTTTGGCATTACCGCTCATTATACCGGTGATGCAACATTTAATCAAACAAAAATAGGTTTGGGTTATGGTCGCAAGCTGGCTGATGTGTTAGCTATTGGAGTGCAATTAGATTATGTTGGCACTAACACATCTGAGGTAGGTAACGGAACTGCATTTACATTTGATATCGGCGTGTTGTACAAACCAACTAAAACTTTATCTATCGGCGCTAAAGCCTTTAATCCTGTAAGAGTGAAAAACGGACTTGAATATGCTGAGGAACTTCCTGCAATTATTACGGCAGGATTGCAATGGCAACCCTCAGAATTTGTACGGGTGTGTTTAGAAGGAGAACAAAATATTGATCAGGATCTGCGTATAAAAACAGGAATTGAATACCACATTATCGATGTATTATATCTCAGAGGTGGTTACATCTCCAACCCATCTATGTTCACCACGGGAATTGGGTTGAAATTAAAAACTTTCATGTTAGATGCCGGTGCTCAGTTCCATCAGCAACTCGGTGTTACACCGGGTGTGTCTTTACAGTATGCATTTTGATGAATAATAACCCATGAAAATATTTCATCCTCATATCTTCATTTGCACTTCTTTTATGATGATGTTTTCTTTTGCCCATGCACAGGAAAACAAGGGTGAGGGCAAATTACTCGAAGACGACATAATTGAAGGCGCCGCCGAGAAAACAGATAATGCCGATTTGTCTATCGACACCTATCAGGAAAATCTCAACTACTTACTTCAAAATCCAATTTCGATTAATACAGCATCTTATATCGAATTACGCAATTCGGGATTATTTACTGAAGTGCAGATACGAGATTTACGCCGACATATTGAATCTTACGGCCCGTTATTAAATTTATACGAGCTGCAAACGATACCTTCTTTTTATCCGGAAGACATTGCACGAATTCTGCCGTTTATTACATTGAATCAGGTTAGCAGAGACAAGGTTGCATTTATTGATCAATTATATCTTGGCGATTATCAATATTATACCAGGTTAAGCCGCTATCTGGAAACTCAGGATGGATATGTTGCAGACAGTGCAGGCAATACCTCCTATGCAGGAAATAATTTACGTGTATACAATCGTTTCAGGTACAACTACAACAATAAATTATCATATGGTTTCACGGCAGAGAAAGATGCCGGAGAAGCAGTATTCGGGCCCACACAACCTTATGGTTTCGATTATTATTCTGCCCACTTTTTCAAAAAGGGCACAGGCACCATGCGCGCACTTGCTTTGGGTGATTTTGAATTACGCATCGGTCAGGGATTAATGATGTGGAGCGGTTTTGGTTTTGGAAAAAGCGTCTTCCCTTTGGCAATCAGACGCGCCGGACCGGTGCTCGACAGTTACACCTCAACAAATGAAAACCGTTTCTTGCGCGGAGCGGGAGCTACACTTGCTTACGGTCGCTGGCAATTCACGCCATTTATTTCATATAAATCAATTGATGCAAATGTTGCATTATTGGATACAGTAAGTGACGAAGTAATACAAGTGTCGGCAATTGATGAGAGTGGATTACATCGCACAGAAAGTGAACTCGAACGCAAGGATGCATTGAAGGAATTAATGGGCGGATTTGATCTTACCTGGTATAAGGATCAGGTGAACATAGGATTTTCTGCTATCGGTTATCATTATTCTGCTCCGTTGCAACCAACAATTTCACCTTATGAAATATATAATTTCACCGGTCAGCAATTGATCAACTTCGGCACGCATTATAATTTTCTCTGGCGAAACATGCTGCTCTTTGGTGAAACAGCCATGAGTGATAATGGAAAAGCAGGAACGCTCAATGGGGTAATAATTCCGCTTGATCCGAAAATGGATATCGCCATACTGCATCGATATTTTTCTCCCGATTATCAAACTTTATATGCTGCAACTTTTTCTGATGCTACCTTGCCTCAAAATGAAAATGGTACTTACTTCGGCACAGAAATAAAACCAATAAAGGGATGGAAACTTTCAGGGTATGTAGATTTGTATAAACACCAATGGCTCGAATATCAAACCGACGCTCCCGGTTATGGCACAGATTTGCTTGCTCAATTAACATGGCAACCATCGCGAAGTTTCAACACTTATGTGCGCTATAAGAGAGAAAATAGCGACAGAAACAGCACCGATGATATTATTGACGCAGAAAATCAATTAAATGTTGTGAGCGATTTAATGCGCAGTTCTATAAGGTGGCATGCCGATTATGATGTAAATAAAGCAATTACTGTAAAATCGCGCATAGAGGTGAGTTTCTACGAGGAGACCTATGGCATTCCTGAGCGGGGATATTTGGTATTCCAGGATTTCAATTATAAACCATTGAGCAGCCCTATAGGTTTTGCTACGCGATTTGCGATTTTTAATACCGATTCTTACAACACCCGTATTTATGCATATGAAACGGAAGTGTTATATGCATATTCCATCGTTGGATTAAGCGGTCGCGGCACCAGGACATATCTGATGTTCACCTGGTCGCCATTCAAGTGGATGGATGTATGGGCAAGAGTAGCCAACACCTGGTATTCAGGGGACGAACCTTTAGGTTCCGGCGATAATACGTTTCCGGGAAATACCCGCAGTGATGCGAAACTGCAGGTAAGGATTAAATGGTGATCAGATGCCTGTTCCTTTCTTCAGCACCATTGTATTTGCAATCTTATCGTGCAAAGTCTGACGTTTTCCGTCGATAAATGCAAGCAAGTATCCCAACATGAAAATCATGGTCGATATGATTCTTCCGATATGGCGCAAAAACGCAGTTCCAATACTGATTTTGCCACCATCTTTACGGCGGACACGGATGCCTGTCAACAATTTACCGATGGTAGCCCCCCAAAGGCCTTCAAACAGTACATAATACAGTAATGGCAGTAAAAACAGACCTACCATTGCCTGCATCTTATACTTTTTCAAAAAATTCTCGATATAAATGGCCCTGTTTGGGTCATTGACGATAGGCTCTGCATAAGCAAAGAATTGGTACTTATCGGCAATACTTGGACGCCCTTCGTCACCCGAAGCCTGCAATTTGGCAGGGGTTTTGCCCATAGTAACAAACAGAAAGGCAGCAGAAACAACACCAACAAGTATGGTATCGATAGCGAATGCCGAAATACGTTTAACAGGGGATGCAGTTTGATAGTTGTGTGTCATTGTAGGTCGCTTTTTGCGCTGCAAAGATAACATATAATCGCCAAGCCGTTAACACTTATCAACGTGTCTAACTTCAGGTTTGCTACGTGTTGGAGCGGCAATTTCGTAACTTTGCACCTCCCTGAAGGATTTGAAGGATGGAACATATCAGAAACTTTTGCATCATTGCCCATATCGACCACGGTAAAAGCACCCTGGCTGACCGCTTATTGGAGGTAACTAAGACCGTTTCAGAGCGGGAAGCACAGGCTCAGGTGCTCGATGACATGGATATTGAGCGGGAGCGCGGAATTACCATCAAAAGCCACGCCATCCAGATGGATTTCCGATATGAGGGGAAACAATACGTTCTCAATCTGATCGACACTCCCGGACACGTAGATTTCAGCTATGAAGTATCGCGAAGCATTGCGGCATGTGAAGGCGCCTTGTTGCTTGTTGATGCTACTCAAGGTATCCAAGCGCAAACCATTTCAAACCTTTACCTGGCAATTGAACACGATCTGGAAATTATTCCGGTTGTGAATAAGATCGATATGGATGGTGCCATGGTGGATGAAGTAAAAGATCAGATTGTCGACCTTATCGGTTGTAAACGCGAAGAAATTCTTGAAGCCAGCGGCAAAACCGGCGTAGGTATCGATAGCATTTTTGATGCCATCATACATCGCATTCCTTCGCCAAAAGGCAATGTGGATGCTCCATTACAAGCGCTGATTTTCGATAGCGTATTTAATAGTTATCGGGGTGTTGTTGCCTACTATCGGATTTTTCAGGGAACAATTAAAAAGGGCGATAAAATCAAATTCGTCAACACCCAAAATAATTACGAAGCAAATGAAGTAGGAATTCTCCGATTACAATATGAACCACGTTCCGAAGTTAAGGCGGGCGATGTTGGCTATGTGATTACGGGAATTAAGGAGGCGAAAGAAATTAAGGTAGGTGATACTATCACACTTCGTGATAACCCTTGCAGCAATGAAGTGGCAGGATTTAAAGATGTGAAACCGATGGTGTTTGCAGGTATCTACCCTATCGACAACGACGATTTTGCCGATTTGCGCGACTCATTGGAAAAATTACAACTGAATGATGCATCGCTTGTTTTTGAACCCGAAAGTTCAGTAGCATTGGGATTTGGATTCCGTTGCGGATTTTTAGGTCTGTTACATCTTGAAATTGTCCAGGAACGATTAGAGCGCGAGTTTGACCAGAATGTAATTATTACCGTTCCAAACGTTTCTTTCGATTGTTATACAACTGCGGGCGAAAAGATCGTGGTACACAACCCGACCGACATGCCTGATCCGGGAAGTATTGATAAAATTGAAGAGCCTTATATTCGTTCACAGATCATTACAGCGCCTGATTATATCGGTGCTATTATGAAATTGTGTATGGACAAGCGCGGTATATTGAAAAATCAGGTATATCTGACTACCAATCGCGTTGAGCTAACATGGGAGATGCCTTTAGCGGAAATTGTATTTGATTTTTACGATAAATTAAAATCCATTTCGCGCGGTTATGCCAGTTTTGACTACGAATTGATTGATTATCGTGAGGGCGATTTAATTAAACTTGATATTAAATTAAATGGCGAGCAGGTAGATGCTTTCTCGGCACTCATCCATCGCGATAAGGCTTATGATTTTGGCAGCAGGCTGTGTGGTAAATTGAAAGATCTCTTGCCTAAGCAACAATTCGTAATTGCCATTCAAGCTGCCATCGGTGCGAAGATCATAGCACGTGAAACCATTAGTGCCATGCGAAAAGATGTTACCGCTAAATGTTATGGTGGTGATATTTCACGTAAGCGCAAGTTGTTGGAGAAACAGAAGAAAGGTAAAAAACGCATGCGTCAGATAGGCACGGTAGAAGTACCGCAGGAAGCTTTCCTTGCAGTATTGAAACTGAATGAGTGATATTCTTGTTTAATCGTCACTGCGATCGCATACAATTAAATTACAGATAGTGCATTGGTGCATTTCTGTATTCAAATAAACAATAAATTCTGCAATACCGGATGGCACAGCCAATTATTTTAGACGGAAAGAAATTATCGACTGAGATTCAGGATGAGATCAGAAAAAAGATCGATATACGCCGTACTGCAGGATTAAAAATTCCACATCTCGCAGCCGTGCTTGTTGGTAATGATGGGGCGAGTACTACCTATGTAAACAGCAAAATCCGATTGTGTAAATCGGTGGGCATGCAAAGCACGCTTATTCATTTAGATGCTTCTACTTCTGAAGAAGAATTACTGCGTGTTGTACATGATTTGAATACAAATCCCGATATAGATGGGTTTATCGTACAATTGCCATTGCCAAAACATATTCAGGAGATGCATATTGTTGAAGCCATTGACCCATCGAAAGATGTTGATGGTTTCCATCCGGTGAATCTCGGGAGAATGCAATTGGGTTTGCCTGCATTTATTTCGGCAACACCGGCAGGCATTATGACCATGTTAAGCAGATATCATATCGATACTGCAGGCAAACATTGCGTTGTGATAGGTAGAAGCAATAATGTTGGCACACCTATGAGCCTATTATTATCGCGAAATACCAATCCGGGAAATTGCACGGTAACCTTATGTCACAGTCGCACAAAAAATCTTACGGAAATTTGTCGCAGTGCCGATATCATTATTGCTGCCCTCGGCAAACCGAAGTTTGTTACAGGCGATATGGTAAAAGAAGGTGCTGTTGTAATTGACATTGGTATCAGTCGCGTGGATGCCGACAATGAAAAAGGATATCTCATTCTTGGTGATGTTGATTTTCCGAATGTAGCGCCAAAATGTTCTGCGATATCGCCTGTTCCCGGAGGTGTTGGTTTAATGACGGTGGTATCATTAATCATGAATACCATGCAGGCAGCAGAATCGCGTGATAAACTATAATTATTTTTGTTTCATCAATAATTTCCTCAGCACATGGAATTACCGGTAATGGAGCAGTTTTATACAATTCAGGGTGAAGGATTTCATCAGGGACGAGCTGCCTATTTCATTCGTTTGGGAGGTTGTGATGTAGGTTGTGTCTGGTGTGATGTTAAAGAAAGTTGGGATGTTGATGCTCATCCAAAACTGAGTGTTTCATCGCTGGTAAATAATGCCGCAGCATTCGCATCTAAAATTGTTGTAATCACCGGAGGTGAACCCTTGATGCATAATTTATCAGCATTGACAAATGAGTTGCATGAAAAGGGTTTAAATACCCATTTAGAAACAAGTGGTGCCCATCCCTTATCAGGCATTTGGGATTGGATTACATTTTCTCCGAAGAAATTTAAATCGCCCTTAGCATCAGTAGCTGCACAAGCCAATGAACTCAAGGTTGTGATCAATCATAAAAGCGATCTTGTATTTGCCGAGATGCATGCGGCTACCGTAAGTGAATCTTGTCTATTATATCTTCAACCGGAATGGGAAAAGCGAGATAGTATGATGCCATTGATCACTGAGTATGTGCGCACAAATCCTCAATGGCGTATTTCTTTGCAGACGCATAAGTATTTACAAATACCATAAAAAAAGGCTGCCCAAACGGACAGCCTTTCTTATGAAGAACTAATGAGGTGATTAGTCGGTAATCACTACCTGATAATTCATTACGCCTTTATCAGTTAAGATATTTACGTAATACATTCCGGCAGCGGCATTATTGAGGTTTACATTTTGAGTAAATCCTGTAGCATTCACATTAACCGTATTGTTATATACTGTTTGACCGAGAGCGCTAACAATTTGAATATTTACTTGTTGACCTTCATAACCGTTCAATGCAATATCAAAAGTTCCGGTATTAGGGTTAGGGAATAACACTACATTAGTATTTTCATCTCCAAGACGAGCAGGAGTAGTGAAATAGTAGTGATAAGAAATATCAGAAGCCATACCTAAACCGGTACAAATTGAACGCACGTGGAATGCATAATCAGTTCCCGGAGTAAGACCTGTTACAGTCCAATCTGTAGCACCACCGAGTACTTTTTTCTTCAACACCAATGTTTCATCAGTTTTATACACTGACAAATGATAACCACCGGAGTTCAGTGATGGATCCCAGAACAAGTGTGCAGAAGTACCTGTAATTGCATCAGCACCAAGACCCACTGGAGCAGGACAATCAGTTACCACTTCGCAAGACAGGTAGCTGAAGATATTAGCGCGAAGATTTGCTGCATTAGGATCAGGATCGTGCCAGTTGTCGGTAGTCATACCACCAAACATTACAATACCACCGCCCCAAGTTTTTTCAGCGAGAACAACATTTGAAGGAGCAGCAGCATCAACCATAACATTGGTAAGACCTGTTCCTGTAATGCGTGCATGTCCGAATGAAGTTCCGGTATAGGTAGTTCCTGCAGGTGTATATGGACCAGAGAAAATCGGGTGACCGCCAACACCGTTTGCAGTGCTTGTGAAATAAGAATAAACCAATGAAGTTCCACCAAAGCCGAAGCTCATGCCATCGCCTTCATTTGGAGCAGCGTTTAATAATAATTTACCGCCTGAGCTAACCCAAGATTCAATAACTGCCATATTTGCAGTGAGATATGTTTCAAGTTCATTGGCATGACCATCAGAACCTTCCATAAATACAAAGCAATTATCAGGGGTGAACACAGTAGCTGCAGGAGCAGTTTCATAATAATTTTTATTCCATCCGGTACCTTCAGCGCCAAAAACGGTGGTCATTGCAGTACTATTATTGGTAGTAAACCAAGGTTCACCGCCGGTGGTGTTTGAAAGCATATAGATCGCTCCTGTTCCGGTAACGGCACCGGTATGACAAACTTCTTCGGTATAGCTATCGTTGCCCGGATCTTCATCACCTGCTAATGTAGTCCATGCAGTGATATTATAACATCCTTCTGCGCTGAAATCCCAGCCTTCAGGTGCAGTCCATGAACCGGTAGAAAAAGGTGCAATGGTACCACCATAAAATCCGGCTGTTACCAAACCGCCGTCAACTTGATAAGATACGGTGAATCCTGAAGCAGGTTCTGAACCATAATTGCGAACGGTAACGATAACATCTTCCATTCCTAATCCGGGACCGGTTGTTGGGTTGGTGATATCAATTACACCAACATCATTCATAGCGCCACCCAAAAGGTTAACAGTATAATCTTCTGTTTCACCGTATGTAGCTAAGGCACAAGGATCAAGAGGTGTAACTAAACCTGAAGGATAAATGCATCTTACGCGCATTCTTGTAGTTCCGGACATTGCTGTTACAGGTACCGTAAATGAAAATGATCCTGTAGCTGATGCACTCAAACTCAGGTTACCCAAAACTTCAGATGTTTCAAACGTGTTGTCATGATCATAGTCGATCCAGGCAGTGTAAGTCTGCGACCATGAAGGGTTGTTATTACATGTCATGGTGTAAGCATCGCCGATATTCAGGTCTGTAGACAGGAAAGTATAGTCGGAATAACCAACACCTGTTATTGCAGCACCTGAAAATGTGTTGGCGATAGTGCCAACTGTTACGCCATTGATGTAATCTCCTTCGGCTGTTCCTGTAGTGTAAGTCGGCGTACAATACTGCGCTTTAGCAGCGATTGAAGAGCCTATTACTGCTGCCAGTACTAAACCTGTTCGTAAATGTTTAAGCATGTTTTTCATATGAGTCGTTTAAGTGAAATGAATCATTGAAAATAATGATTAAAAATCAGGTCTTTGCATACTTAGATCATGTTGCAAATTTTGCTTTTGCTCATTTCATTGGAAATGATTACAAACTATCACATAATTAACTGATTTTCAATTATTTACATATCATATTCACTTTACTTATATAAAAGTTCAATATGATAATTGTATTGAAAAAATAAATAACTGTTTGGTCATTTATGGCATAAAAAAAGGCGGTCGAATCGACCGCCTTTTCAACTTCGGAAACCCGAATTATTTAGTTACTACGATAGCGTAGTTGATTTGGTATTGAGCGTTGCTCAGATTCACCTGATACATACCTGCAGGGATGTTATCAAGAGCGATCTGTTCTGCATAGTTAGCACCTGTTACGTCAACAGTTTTAGTGTAAACGATTTGACCGGTAGCGCTAACAACGTTGAGGTTAAAGCTATTGCCTTCATAACCTGCTACATTGATAGTGAACGTACCGTTGTTAGGGTTCGGATACAAAGAAACTGCGGCTTCATTCACACCTTCGCGACCGAGGGTAGTGAAATAATACCATTCAGAAGCCATTGAAACGATATCAGGATCTACACCGCAACCAGTTTTCACGCGGAAAGCATAGTTAGTGAGTGGAGAAAGTTTATTTTCTATCACAGCCATATTGGTTGCGAACACTTTCTTTTTCAACAAACCTGTAGCGGTATTTTGAAGGATAACGTTATAGTTGAGGGCACCATCAACAACATCCCAATGCAATACTGCATCGTCAGTAGTAATGCCATCAGCATATAAACCTCCCGGAGGCAAGCAGATAACGAATTCCATACAGCTCATATAAGCGATAATGTTTGCGCGCAGGTTTGCAGCGTTTGTGAGTGGTGAATGGAAGTTGTTAGTAGTCATACCACCAAACATCACGCGACCATCGCCCCAAGTTTTTTCTGCCAATACAACTGCAGATGGATTGAAGAGATCAACCATTACGTTGCTAAGATCAACACCGCTCACGATTGCGTGACCGAATGAAGTACCTGTATAGTCAGTTCCTGCAGGAGTGAAAGGACCGTTGAAGATTGGATGCAATGCATCAACAGCAGTTGCATTTGAAGTGTAGTATGAATAAGTAAGTGTAGTTCCACCAAAGCCAAAGCTCATGCCATCACCTTCATTAGGAGCAGAGTTGAGCAACAGTTTACCACCTGAAGACACCCAGTTTTCGATAGTAGACATGTTAGCAGTGAGGAAAGTTTCAAGTTCATTAGCTTGAGCATCAGAACCATCGATAAATACGAAGCAGTTGTCAGAGTTGAAGATTGACAGTGGATCGAGTGTTTCAAAGAAAGCGCGATTCCATCCTGTTCCTTCAGCGCCGAATACTGTAGTCATAGCAGTTGAGTTGGTTGTAGTAAACCAAGGCTCACCGCCTGTAGAGTTAGAGTAGATGTACCAAGCACCTGTTCCTGTAATAGGACCGAGGTTACAAACTGTTTCGGTATAGTCATCATTATCTGCAATTTCATCGAGTTCATAATCGGTCCATGCAGTGATGTCGTAGCAACCATCAGCAGTAAAATCCCAAGTATCACCAAAAGTGTAAGATGCAGTTGAGTAGGCATCGATTGTTCCGCCGTAAGTAGCGCCTGTAACCAGACCGCCATCTACCTGGAAGTAAACGTTAAATCCTGAAGCAGGTTCAGAACCGTAGTTACGGATAGTGATGGTAACGTTTTCAAAGCCAAGATCAACAGCTGAAATTGGGTTAGTGATGTCAATTACACCAACGTCGTTAGCAGCACCGCCAACAATGTTAATGGTGTAATCTTCAGCTTCGCCATAGGTTGCAGATAAACAAGGATCCTGAGGAATTGCAAGACCGCTTGGGTAGATACAACGAACGCGCATGCGAGTTGAACCACCCGGAGTACCAACAGGTACAGTAAATGTAACTGTTCCGGAAGCACCGGCTGAAAGTCCTACACCACCCAATACCTCTGTGGTTTCAAATACTTCATCCTGATCATAATCGATCCAGGCTGTATAGGTTTGAGACCATGAAGGGTTGTTATCAAGGGTCATTGTGTAGGTTGAACCAACGGTAAGATCAGAAGATAATGCCGTGTAGTCTGAATAACCCACTCCGGTAATTGCGGCACCGGAACCCGTGTTGGCAATCGCGCCAACTGTTACTCCATTGATATAGTCGCCATCAGCAGTTCCGGTAGTATAGACAGGTGTGCAATATTGTGCACTGGCTAATCCGGTAGTAACGACAACCACACCTAGAGTAAGCCATGTTTTTGCGTAAGAAAGCATGTTCATCATAAGTTGTGATTTAGGTTAAAAAAGAATGACTGCAATATACGAAAGAATTTGAAAATGACAAGAGATTATCATGTACAAATTGCTGATGACCTCTATGCAATGACAGATAATTAATAAATGTCATTAATTGTTGAAATTATTACAATCTCTCTCGCAGTTGCAAGTTCAATTATTTGATGTACTACATGTAAACCACGTTGCATTTCAAATAAAAAAGGGTGCCGAAATCGACACCCTTTTACAAAATAATAAGTTAAATCAATTATTTAGTAACAATCACCGGATAGTTGATCTGGTATTGATCATTGCTCAGGTTGATTTGATACATACCACCAGGAACATTTTCCAATGATACAACCACTGCTTGATTATCAGAAGTGATATCAACAGTTTTAGTATAAACAATTGCACCCATTGTATTATAGATATTCAAATTGAAACTATTGTCGGCATAACCGGCAACATTCAAAGTGAAAACACCATTATTCGGGTTAGGGAACAAAGTAACGGTAGCTTGTTCTTCGCCTGTTCTTCCGAGAGTAGTGAAATAATACCAAGGTGAAGGATCTGACATATTTTCAGGATCTACACCGCAACCAGTTTTCACGCGGAAAGCATAGTTAGTGAGTGGAGAAAGTTTATTTTCAATCACAGCCATATTGGTAGTGAATACTTTCTTTTTCAATAATCCTGTTGCAGTATTTTGGAGAATTACATTATAGTTCATTGCACCATCAACTGCGTCCCAATGTAACACAGCATCGTCTGTAGTAATTCCGTCGGCAAAAAGACCTCCCGGAGCATCACAAACAGGCAGTGGTTCTGTCAAAGGCATCCAAGAATAACATTCGTCGAATGCATCCCAAACAGAGGAGTTGCGACCAGGTACCCAATCGGCATAAGTGCCATTGTAGTTAAGACCCATGGTAGCAGCGCCACCATCGCTATTCCATTCTGTAGTTACAATGCGAATCTCGCCTGTAGCTTCATAGCACTGCAATTGAACAGTGATATTGAAAGTACCTGCAGGTCCGGGATAGTGAGGAACGCCGATGAAGTTCACAACGAATACTTGTGAACCCGGAGCACCTGTAGTATAATAGTTGATCTCGCCATCTACACAAGTATTAGGATCGAGGTCTTCCTGACCAATAAAGATGGTATTTTGGTAAGTAGCATTTGGCAATATTTGGCCTGTGCAACATCCGCTTCCCATACCGGGCTGGAATGTAACAAAACCATTAGAGCTGATATATGCTTGATTATGTGGTGTGCCATAGAATGGGAAATCGAAGCCCATATCAATTGCTGTGCTCACTTGATCATCGCCAAGACATACGATAGTTCCTTCAGTTGCCATTGGTGAGTAATCGCAAGTAGAAGCGATATAACCATAGAAACAAGTACCATCATCGAAATCGGCACCCGGATCGTAGTTGATAGCAGCGGCATCCATACATCCACCTGTAGGTTCGGTATTAGGTACGAAAGAAATACACTCATCGAATGCAGACCATACTTCACTGTTTCTTCCTGAAACCGGATCAGCATTTGAACCATTCTCATTTAAACCCATAGTAGCAGCACCACCATCGGAGTTCCACTGAGTGGTTACGATGCGTACTTCATTTGTACCTTCATACAATTGTACTTGTACAGTTACAGGGAATGTTCCTTCCGGACCGGGATAGTGCGGAACATCTACAAAGCTCAACACAAAAATTTGTGAACCGGGAGCACCTGTAGTGTAATATGAAATATCTCCATCGATACAAGAGTTTGGATCCAAGTCTTCCTGTCCGAAGAAAATTGATGCAGGGTAAGTTGCATTTGGAAGGATTTGTCCTGTACAACATGCGCTTCCGAGACCTGCCGCAAATGAAAGGTATCCATTTGAGCTCACGTAGCAATCGGTGTATGGAACGTCATAGAAATTGAAGGAGAATCCCAAAGGGATGGCAGAACTAACTGCATCATCACCAAGACAGATGATAGTTCCTTCAGCAGTCATTGGGGCGTAATCACACGTACTCTGTATGTACGATTGCGCAGATACGGTCAAACCACCTGCAACTGCCAAAGCAGCCATCAGAGGCTTTCCGAGAGAAGTTAATGCGTAACGATTAGTCATAATTTAGAGATTTAAGCTACAAGTATAGCGTTTTTTTTGGGTAAATGTGGAAATTAAGTGTTAAAAAATCAACTTCTGACGCAAGTTGAACCTTAAAATTTCATCAAATCTTGGAACCATTGAGCCATACTTCTGTTGAGCCTGAAAGATCCGGAAAGTCATAAATAACCAAATCGCAAAACCGATCTTTAGCAATAGTGCCGATGTTTGCAACATTGCCTACCGCAACAGATGAGCCATGTGTATACATAGCTGTAGATTGTTTGTGGTCAAGGATTTCAGAGGCTCCTATTACTATTCCTTCTTCCGTTTTTCTCGTCTGAGCTGCAAGGATATTTGTTCTCGGATCAAAGGATCGAACAACAGGCGCATCAGTAGATAATGCCACATTGATGCCATGTGCTGCTATGGTATGAATAGGGTAAATGCTATCCAACCTTTTTTTATCGAGTGATACTA
>JAIBBA010000162.1 GCA_019694895.1 Chitinophagales bacterium | reverse complement strand
GGTATTTGGTTTTGCGGGGTCCCGAGTTGGGGGCGGGAGGTAGCCGGTAGACCGAATAATACTGATATTTGGTTGCATGATGCCTAAACCTTACTTCCAAATTTGGTGCAAAGGTCGGGAATTATTGGCAAATAGGGGTAATGAAAATTATGAGGGTGAAATACATTAGATTAAACAACAGCACCGATTTTCTATCAGAAAATCAATAAATATCAAAAAATTATTTCTTTGAAAGCAGTAATCCCACCCATGAAATACATACTATTTATCCTGTTTGCGGCTTTTTGCCAGCCCATTCATGCCCAATGGACCTTGTTACCCGTAGAAGGTCCGCAATGTTGTTCACAAATTTGGTTTTCCGATCCTACGCATGGTTATTATAGTGGCGGTGATTCCACCCTATTAGATAGTTGGGATGGAGGGATGATCATGGAAACATTTGATGGCGGAATAAGCTGGGATACTTTGTTTGATCCGGAAGGCGATGAAAACTATCCTTTCAACGTGGTTTTTGTTGGTGATGTTGGTTATACATCAAATCGATATAGCAATTTTTATCGGACAGAAAACGGAGGAAAAGATTGGGAATTGATTGAACTGGGGGGTACTAATTTTTTATATAATGGATTACAAATGCCTGATGATAGTACTGTATTGATTGCAGGGTATTCAGGTGAAATATTTAAGATCACAGATAATGGAGAAAATATCACCCGCGTATTATTTCTTCAACCGCATTATCAATCATTTATCGGCATGCAGTGCATAGGGTCTACTTGCTATGCCTATACAAATGACTTCATTTTTCGCAGTTCAAACGCCGGTGACACATGGGATTTAATTTATACATCGGTTGAAGATGCGATCAAACTGCTATTCATATATCCCAATCACCAAATAATGATGGCAACTAAAAATGCTGATTTCGGATTTCGACTATTTCGCACTAAAGATAGTTGTGCAACCTGGGACACACTTGGTGTTATGGATGCTGATGTTTTTGCCATCAATGACATGGCTTTCCAGGATTCTATCGGTTATTTTGTTGGATATGACTATTTGCTAAAGAAAACCACAGACTCAGGGAGGACATGGGTTAGCATACCCCTTGACACTATTTACGACATTCCGGGCGACTTGCATGAATTGCAGCTTTTAAGTGCTGATATCGCATTTATTGCCGGATATGAAGGATTATTTTATTCGATGGGCGTTCCCACATCATTTCCAACTACTGACGGGAAATTAGACTTGCTTCTTTACCCCAATCCTGCAGACAGCTATGTAAATATATTACTTCCCGAATCAAGTGATATCTCAGTCTTCAATGCAATCGGGCAGCTCGTTTATCAGATCAACTCGCAACAGCACGTATACATAGATACACATTCCTGGGCGAACGGATTTTACATTGCCAAGAGTGATTTTGGTGCGAAGGGATTTATTGTGCAGTGATAATGACTTATATTGTATAATCGAATTGTAAATATTTTATTATCGATTAAATAACTGCTAACCGCTTACATTCTGAAATTTTACCGGATGCAGAAAATTTCCTCCGTGATATGAGTTATTTACTTCTTATTCATCGAAAAAATTCAATTTCTAATTTAAGGGAAAGTGCATGAAATTTGTATAGGTTTGAGCCTATTAAATGATATTTTTATCCGGCAGAGCTGAATTATCAACATGATGATATTGATTTAGTGGATGCAGGCAGAAAAAAGTGTCATTCCCTTAAAAATTGAGTTCTACATGTCGAGTACCTATTCGCAAATTTATATACAGATTGTTTTTGCTGTGAAGCATCGAGAATGTCTGATACGATATTCGTGGGAGGAGGAGTTGTATAAATATATAACCGGCATCCTCACCAACAAGCAGCAGAAGTTATTAGCAATAAATGGGATGTCGGATCATATTCACATATTTATTGGCATGCGGCCGTCTTGTTGTTTATCGGATTTGGTAAGAGAGGTGAAAAAGGCTTCAACTGAGTTTATCAAAGAAAACAATTTCACGAAATCGAAGTTCAGCTGGCAGGAAGGGTTTGGTGCTTTTTCATATAGCCACTCGAGTATTGACAACGTTATAAAGTACATCATGAACCAAAAGGAGCATCACAAAGTAAAATCGTTTAAAGAGGAGTATTATGCCTACTTAAAAGAGTTCGAGATTGCATATAAAGATGAGTATTTATTTGAGTGGATAGATACAGAAAGCTGAAAGGGATATCACCAAACAGGTAGATTTTATTTCTGATGGTGTTGTGCTGTCAACAAAATAAATCCCGAAATAAACATGCGACCCCTTCGGGGTCGAGTACGGTGTGGCGGCGCGGCGCGGGGGATACAAACATGCGACCCCTCCGGGGTCGGGTGTGCGGTGTGGCGGCGCGGGGGATACAAACATGCGACCCCTCCGGGGTCGGGTGTGCGGTGTGGCGGCACGGGGGATACAAACATGCGACCCCTTCGGGGTCAGGTGTGTGGTGTGGCGGCACGGGGCGGGGGATACAAACATGCGACCCCTTCGGGGTCGGGTGTGCGGTGTGGCGGCGCGGCGCGGGGGATACAAACATGCGACCCCTCCGGGGTCGGGTGTGGTGTGGCGGCGCGGGGGATACAAACATGCGACCCCTCCGGGGTCGGGTGTGGTGTGGCGGCGCGGGGGATACAAACATGCGACCCCTCCGGGGTCGGGTGTGCGTATCCCCGCAGCAAAAACGACCCCGTAGGGGTCATCATTTCAATTAATCAATCACATTGCCATCTCCCCGACCCCGAAGGGGTCACATGTTTAATAAAAAAATTTTGATGATACGATTCATGTACTGCAAAAATCAAAATCAAACATGAACAAATTTATCCGCGTAAGGGATAGCAGCGGAAAGCCCGGAATGCAGCGAAGCGGAATGAGGACTTGCAGCGGATAGCCCGGCCCGCAGGGATACGCCCAAAAATTAAATATTATAATCGCGGTAAAAAATTATTTCGACTTGAAAAATTCTTTCATCACTATGGGGAAAAATTGGAGATCGTCGATGAAGTAGCGTTTGAATAATCTGCCGGGTTCCTGGGTGAAGCGGTAGAACCATTCCATGCCGATTTTCTGCCAGAATTGTGGTGCACGGTTTTTGAGTCCGAGGTAGAATTCGTAGCTGGCGCCCATTAATAAATGCAAGGCATGCGGTTGTGCGCTGTTGCTGCCATAAAGTTGATAGGACCTGATGCCGACTTTTTCTTCCTTTCCACGTGGTGTGGCATAGGTTCGATTGTGATGATCGATGAGTCCGAGTGCGATATGATTTTGCTTGGGGTAGCGAATGCCGATGAACACTAATTCGGGCATAATGCTATCGTAAATTGCTGCTGCTTCCTGTTGCACTTTCTTCAATTGTACTTCATCTTGCACATCGAAGAATGGCGGCACATAATATACCATTGCGGGATATTCTTTTTTCAACAACTCCCCTACTTGTTCCGATGGCGCTACGAGCATCACGCGTTTTTGTTTGCTGATGACTTCCTTCCATAACAAAGGAAACAATTCACTTCCCGGCAAACGCCTTTTCAGTTTTCGCCCTTTGAATAGTTTACTTACCCAGATAATTGGCTGTCCGTCTGGCAAGCAATACATACTTCTGCGCAACACTGATGCGAGATCGGCATATTGTTTTTCGTTGAGTTTTACTACATCGTCGACATTCGGTGTGAACAGCAGCGGCAATTTATCTGACAACGGATCGTATTCATGCGAAAAATCCATCATAGATGAAATCACTGCATCGAAGTTGTGATCATTGATCAGATCGAGGTCAAATAAACGGGTGCGATTCAACATCATGATTATGGCTTGCTGCGCAGATAGTCGATCATGTCTCTGATGGTGGTAGCGAGATCATATTTCTGTTCCCATCCGGTATCGTTTTTCAATTTTGTGCTATCGCCATAAATGATAGGCTCATCGGTTGGTCTTAATAATTTCGGATCTACTTCGTAAGTCAGCGACATACCCATATAATTTTCGATGATAGGAATTATTTCGCTGATCGTATAGACTTTATTTCCTGAAATATTATATACATCGCCCCAATTTCCTTTATCGCTTAATAGCATCAATGCCGCTACGAGGTCGCGCACATCGGTGATGGCACGACGCGTATTGAGATTGCCTACTGTAAGTGTATTTGCTTTTTTACGCTCAATGGCAACAGCGCGACTTGTGAAATCGGCCACTACATCATTTGTTTTGCGTGGACCTGTTGTATTAAAAATTCGCGCGCGTATGCAACGTATCTTGTCATTTTGCCAATATTGAAATGAAAGCAGGTCTTGTCCTACTTTGCTCACACCATAAGGATGTAAAGGCAATAATGCAGCTTCTTCTTTCACAGGGGTATTTTCCGGTGTCAGTGATGCACCGTATTCTGCACTTGAACATGCTACAACAACTACAGGATCATAATCCGGATCTGTTTTTCGCACGGCCTTTATGGCTTCGAAAACATTGATGGTGCCGGTGACATTGGTATCCATAGTCTCCTGCGGGCGATGCCAGCTAACGGTAGGATAGCTCTGTGCTGCGAGGTGGAAAATTTTATCGGGTTTGGTTCCTGTGATAATATCGTGCACGCGTTGGTAGTAGCGCACATCACATTCCACCAATCGAGCCTTGCCGTGGATGTCTTCCATATCGGTGGTAGGCTTATAAAATGTGCCCACTAGATCGGTGATTCCCTGGGCATAATACATGTCGATCATATGCGATCCCACCATGCCACAGGCGCCGGTGATCAAAATTGTCATTGGTGAAATTTTGTGCAAAGATAAGGGGTATTGGGAATTAGCCAATTAGCCGATTAGCCAATTAGCCGATTGGCCGATTGGCAGATTTGCCAATTAGCTGATTAGCCGATTAGTTGATTAGCCAATTAGCCAATTCGCTGATTAGCCGATTGTTGGTTGAGGTAATGGGGTGATGGGATGATGAGGTGTATGTGTATGGCTTCTTTAATCAGTTGATGCGTACGTCGATGCCGGAGTTTTGCTCTTCTTTGTTGATACGGTATTTGAAGCTGAGCATGAAGTAGCGACCCATAGTATTTGATTCTTGTATTTGGATATAGTTGTAGGCTGCTGTTTGGGTGATGCCTTTGTTTTGATTCAGGATGTCATATGCTTTTAGGGTGATGGTTCCTCTGTTGTTTTTGAGGATGTAGCGTGATAATTGAGCATTTACAAATGGCACTATAGTAGTTTCATCATCACCAATCAAACGATACGCTTGCATTTCACCATCGGCTTCAAGTCGCCAGAGGCTGTCGGGGGTAATGCTTAATTCTGAGAAAAGTGATTGCTTGATATAATCGGCATTTTGACCGGTGGATATACTATATTGCGAAGTAGTATAACTCATTGAGCCTCCAATACGCATGTCGATGATATCTTTTTTACGGTTATCGAAACTGATCTCGCCGCCATGTGTCCATGAGGTAATGACATTCTCTACATCATTTACATAATTGATACCTCTGTTATATCCTTCATCTGCTGAGAGTCTGAAGTTTACTTTTAACGGACGAATCGGAGTACCGAAATGTAATCCGAGTGAACCACTCATATCATTATCGACATTCACCAATGTATATGATTGCGAAAGGTCTTCATTGATGGTCTTGCTATAATTGATCTTATCAACGGTATATGTTCCAGCCAATCGAGCGAAGAGTGATGTGAATGAGAATTGATCGAAGAACATGAAACGGAGTTGCAAGTCATGCACATACTCCGGTTTTAGAAATGGGTTTCCTGTAAATAGTGAAAGGCTATTGCTATAATCGGTAACCGGATTAAGCTGACTCACAGTGGGAGTATTTACACTGCTGTTATATTCAATTCCAAATCGCAGTCCGCGTTTCACTTCATGCTCGAGCATAAAACCCGGTAGCAGATAATAATACGTTGCCGGTGTTTCTTCTATATCATTCACAGATAAATGTAATTGATCTGATTCCACGCCCAATTCAAATCTCATCTGTGTTGCTTCGGTATTTTTCTTTATCGCCAATGTAGGTCGAACAATATAATCGTTGCGCAATAATGAAGGGCTAAGACTGTCGGTAATCCCTTCTCCATCTACCGGACCCTGCTTGCGGATGAGTGATTCTGCAGTCATTTTCGCTACTACAGCGGGCTCGAGGTAAAATCCTTTTTTCAATTGATACATTCCTGAAAGAGACAATGCACCTGTCACATCATAAGCATCATCTGTGCGTGCGGAGTTGTCGGCAATTGTTAATCCATCTGCAAAATAAG
>JAIBBA010000161.1 GCA_019694895.1 Chitinophagales bacterium | reverse complement strand
AATTATCTTACAAGCACGAAGTTTCCTGTTTCAGAGAACTTCTCACCGTTGATAAAGCCGGCATCCACCTGCCAAACATAGGTTCCCATACCTTGTGGTTCACCGTCGGTAACGCCATTCCAGCCCGGACCCGCTATATCATTGGTTTCGAACATGACTTCTCCCCAGCGATTGTAAATACGCAGCGTGTAACTTTCAATGTTATAACTAATTCCCTGGAAGAAATCGTTTGTGCCATCACCATTTGGCGAGAAGGCTGTAGGGAAGAATACTTCAGGAACAAATTCTACATTAATTGTTATAGATGTAGTGGCTACACAACCTTGATCGTCGGTAACAGTAACCGTGTAAGTTGTTGTTGTCGTTGGATATACTGTTACTTCGAAACAAGGATCATCGGCACAAGGAACAGCAGGATCCCATACCACCGACTCAATGCCCGGCAGGCTGGTGGTCAGTGTAATGGTAGAGCCTTGTCCGACAAATATTTCGGTATCATCTGCAGTTAGATCTGCAGTTAATAATATAGGTTCTGTGATAGTGAATTCGGCTGTAGTTGTGCAACCACTTGCATCGGTTACTGTTACGGTATAATCTCCCGCTTCCAATCCGGTGAAATCACTCAATATAGTGGAGGCGCCGCCGTCCAGACTATAGGAATAAGGTATACTACCTCCGCTAACATCTATATGTACTGACCCTTCATCATAACCATTGCAAGGGTTATTGACGATATCGGTAGCTTCTGCAACCAATTCTTCGGGTTCAATTACATCAAAAGTATAAGTGCGCGAGCATCCACCTGTTTCTGTAACAGTAACAGTATACGTGCCGCCATCCAGGCCCGACAATTCGGTAACGCCTGTTGCGCCGGTGCTCCATTCATAGGTATAAGGTTCAATTCCGCCGTCAACAGAAATACTGATGGATCCATCTCCTGCGCCACCGCAGCTTACGGCAGTGATATCACTATCTATGGTCAAATCGGCACCAACGGTAACGGTTACATCATCGGTATAAGATGTACCATCGCAAAGCGTTTGCACCAAGGTGTATGTTGTTGTGAATTCGGGTGAAACATCAACTTCCGGACCTGTTCCTACTAATACGCCATCTTCATCATACCATTCCAAAATACTGGTATACCAGCGCCAGGATTCATCAGTTGCCGACCAGGCTGTAGCATTGCGGTCAGTTACGGTATAAGCTGCTGTTGCATCTTCATTTTGTAAACCCTGTGTTGCAATACCCAAATCCCAAGTCGGACAAATGTCTACATCCATGAAATGGTTATCTATCCAATTTGAAGTTTCATATAATACAATCTGGAATGTGCCGAGGTAATCTGTACAGCTGAACAGCGGCACTTCTTCCCAGGTAATAGCAATACGACGGTTTGGGGTAACGCCAAAAACTTCATAGTGAATACAATCGGTACACAAGCCCGTATGCCAGTCGGTCCACGGCGCAAAGATTGCCGCCTTCGGAACGTTGGAAGCTCCATCTGGAATCGGGCCATCAGGCGTCCAGTTGGTAGCCCAGCCACCGCCGGGTGGAACAAAGCTTATCCATCCGTTAGAGCAGAGGTAGAATTGATCATAGTACACACCGAAGAAGCAAAAGTCGAAACCGATATCGTATGGACCGATATAGGTGTCATCTACCATCGTGATCGACTCACCGCCGATTGTTTCCGGGGCGAAAGGAATTTCTTCATAACTATAGCAATCGGCACAAATATCTACCGTTACCGACCCAAGTGTAACCAGGTCGCCCGGACAAATACTGGTGTCGGGAAATGCTGTGATTTGTGCTTTAGCAACGAAAGTGCCCAGGAGGATAACCAGAATGGAGGCTGCAAAATGCTTCATAACACGATGAATATGAACGATAAAGATAATGATTTGCCGGAAAGCCAAAAACGCAGTGTCTTATTTAGTAGGATTTCGTTCGAAATCTGTGAAAAATTGCCAATTGTTAAAGCTGTAAAAAATGCAACATTTGCATCCAATACCTCGTTTTATTAACTCAAAGGCCAGGACAATGACGATGCTTGAATACGCCAAAATGATCCTTCAGAAGGTGAGTTTTGATCAAGGACTTTTTCGTACCGAATTATATAAAGCCATCAGAAAATTGATGCAGGAAGAAGTCAGCGAACTGAAAAAATGGTGTCTCGAAACATTTGGCGTTTCCTACTGCATGGAAGCCGCCCCTCAACTCTTGATTGAGGGTTGATTTGATTATTTGCCGTTTATTTTCGATTTAAGCAACGCAGAATGTTTTTGATGTTCTGCCATCTAAATTTCTTTTTCTTTTAACAGCGCGCAGCTGTGAGATCGACTTTTTAAGGCTGTTTGAAATTTTTGAAGTTAGCATTTGATATGTGCGAAGGAGAAAAATCAATTTCAAATCGTACGAATAATTGCCATCATTTTATCTCCCACTCAATTTCATTATCCCAATTCGCGCGAACATTTTGATCGGTGGGATAATATATTATTGTTTCCGGTTGTCGATATTGTACTAATTCTCCCGTCGTCCATTTTCCATCGCCATTGGTATCCTTCGTTACGCGTATGCGATAGACACCCGGAAGTAAATACGATTTCTTTATGTTGAAAGTGTGCGTTTCGTTTTGAAATTGTTCCACGGGTAACACCCAGGTTTGTACCGGCGATAAATCAAATTTGATCAACTCGACTATCAATTGCGAATTGCTCGAATTAGTCAGTGCAATATTTAATGTACCATAAGCATCGAGCTTTCTTGTTTTAATGAAAATGGTATCTGCAAGATTTGTCAGCCCGAAAATGTCATGCATGTTTCCCGCCTCTATCCGGATATCGTAATTTGTTTCAGGTTTGAACGGATAGCGGATATATACTTTTGTAGCATCTAATGTATCAGTAAACCATGTGGCATCGCCTAACAAAATACTATCGCTATATACTTTTGGTGAAGTAGATAGTTGCGTTACGGGGTTATAGCACTTCAAAATTATATCGCGTTCCGGATCCCAATCTGCCCTTGCACCCGCTCCTTTATTTATAGGAATTGCATTTGTGGTGAATGTATTGTGCTGTTTGGTGAAATCAGAATCTTTTGGAAATGTTTTGATTGCAATGGTTCTATCTAAAAGTGTTGTGTCAAATTGTATCGCAAGTTTATGTGAATCAAGCGCGTAATTGCTATGCCAGAAGGTTAGCGTGTCACCCGTAACATTACGTGCGATATAGGTTTCAGCGGTATCTGTTCCTGTATATTTAATCGATACATTCGAGGCATTTTTTGCAAAAACCAAACGCGTCATGCCGTAGCGGGGCGATTTAATGTCGGTTAAACTCTGGGGCAATTTGTCTTCAGAAAACACCGACATTTTCTGTAGAGGAATTTCGCCATTCACCTCTAAAATGGAATCCTGAAATGCTATTCTTTCATTCGGCAGATCATAATAATAATTGAAGTTCATATCCTCCAACACATATAATCTATACTTTCCTGAGCGGATATTTTTGATCGTGAAATTTCCTTCTTTGTCTATGCGGGCAAAATAATAAGGACGCGATGTGGTAAATGATGTATCTGTTGGTTCGTAGTATAATACGGCATAAGCTTTTTCCGACGGCTTGCCACTAAACATATCAACCGACCTTCCTTTTACTTGTAACGAATCCAATTGTTCGCCGGTTGAAAATACATATGTGAAATTATTTAATATATTAGACTCGGTAATATCTTTTATTGATTGCCCGAAGTTGATGGTATAAGTGGTGTTCTCTTTAAGCGTATCATTTAATTTAATGGTGAGTGTTTTTCCTTTTACCTTATAATCGGGTGTATTATTTAATGGAGGTGAAATCAATACCTGATTAAATGCATCACTTAATTGAATGAATTCATCAAAGGTTATTTTTATTTCATTGGTGTTGAAGAATAATGAATTCGTATCGGGAGAAAATGAAAGCGCAACAGGAGGTAGTACATCTTTTTCTCCGCCGGTGGGTGTCACCACGTTTGCACATCCGTACATCAGCAATACATATATATATATGTATCGAAATGAAATTGTATCAGATGCTTTGAAATTTGCTGCGCGGATCATTGATCTATCTGTTCGCCAAAGTTGAGTATATATCCGTTATTATCATAGCACCCGAATTCTTTCATGCCGTATGAAAATACTTCCAGAGGATAAATCAACTTCACCTTAGTTGAAATAGCATGATATAATGTTTCAACATCTGTACATCGGAAATAAAAGCTACCGGTAAAACCGATGGCTCTTTGTTCGACATGCGCATTAGGTGTGCTGAACATAATTTCGATTTCACCCCAAACCACATTCGCCCAATTTGCTTCGCGATCGTGAGCTGATAATTGAAATGGTAAGATCTCTGTGTAGAAGTGAATGCTCTCTTCAACATGCTCAGTCCACAACACCGGAATTAATTTTTCTATTTGCATGTGTGAATTATCTGCCAATATGCACCATCAGCACGGCGATATCGGATGGTGAAACACCACTTATCCTGCTGGCCTGACCAAGGGTTTTCGGTCTGATGCGTTGCATTTTTTCTCTTGCTTCAGAAGAGAGTGAATGAATTAGGCTGTAATCAATGGTATCATGAATGACAATATGTTCCAGTCGCTGCATCTTTTCTACCAGTTCTTTTTCCTTGCTGATATAGCCTTCATACTTAATAATGATCTCCGCCTGCTCGCGAAACTCGGGTTCAAAGCTGAGAATGGTAGCATCCAGGGCCTCATTCAACCCTAACAAATGCTGCATTTCTATATGCGGTCTGCTGAGCAATAACGCGAGTTTTGTTTTTTGACGTATGGCGGCACTGCCCAACATTTCAAGTCTGCCGTTTATTTGATCCGGATCTATGCTTGTCTGTTGAAGAAATTTTATCAAATCGGCACTTGCTTGTTCTTTCTGTCTCACCCTCTCTAACCGCGCATCAGATGCCAAACCTATAGCGTGTCCGCGAGGCGTAAGCCTGATATCGGCATTGTCCTGACGCAGCAACACGCGATATTCTGCCCTGGAGGTGAACATGCGATACGGCTCTTCTGTCCCCTTATTAATAAGATCATCTACCAGTACACCGATATATCCTTCACTGCGATCAACTACAAACGGGGCATCTTCTTTTACCGCCAGATGTGCATTGATTCCTGCTATAAGTCCTTGACATGCAGCCTCTTCGTAACCGGTTGTGCCATTGATCTGCCCTGCAAAAAAGAGATTTTTCACCAACCTGGTTTCCAATGTATGATTCAACTGGACAGGCGGGAAATAGTCATATTCTATAGCATACCCCGGTCTGAACATCTTCACATGCTCAAATCCTTTGATAGCTTTTAGCGCCTTATACTGCACATCCTCGGGCAGACTGGTACTAAAACCATTGATATATACCTCCACGGTATCCCATCCCTCCGGTTCAACAAATATCTGATGACGCTCTCTGGAAGAGAACCTTTCAATCTTATCTTCAATACTAGGACAGTACCTTGGTCCCGGACCCTTGATCCTTCCCGAGAACATCGGCGATTTCTCAAACCCTGTTCTCAGAATATCATGCACCGCGTCTGATGTATAGGTAATATGACAAGGCCTCTGCTTGGCCAGGGGTTTTGTATCTGTATACGAGAACTTCTGCGGATCCTCATCGCCGGGCTGTTCCTCCATGAGGCTATAATCCAGGCTCCTGCCATCCACCCTTGGCGGTGTTCCGGTCTTCATTCTGCCGCTTTCAAATCCCAGTTCCACCAGCTGCTCTGTAATTCCGGTAGCCGCTTTCTCTGCAGCCCTGCCACCACCAAATTGTTTCTCGCCTATGTGAATCAGTCCGTTCAGGAAGGTTCCATTGGTCAACACCACCGCTTTTGATGGTATTTCAATCCCCATTCCCGTTCTCACACCACATACCCTTCCATCCTTCACCAACAATCCCGACACCATATCCTGCCAGAAATCGACATTCGGAGTCCTTTCCAGCATGAGTCGCCATTCGTTCGCAAACAACATCCTGTCGCTCTGCGCTCGTGGACTCCACATCGCGGGTCCCTTCGACCTGTTGAGCATTCTAAACTGAATAGCGGTTTTATCGGTCACAATTCCCGAATACCCACCCAAGGCATCAATCTCCCGGACAATTTGCCCCTTCGCCACCCCACCCATTGCAGGGTTACAGCTCATCTGGGCAATCGTCTGCATATTCATGGTCACCAACAGCACACTAGACCCCATATTAGCCGCCGCCGCTGCCGCCTCACAGCCCGCATGGCCGGCACCCACCACTATGACATCGTATTCTT
>JAIBBA010000160.1 GCA_019694895.1 Chitinophagales bacterium | reverse complement strand
GCTATCGCACATTTTTACATCGCGTAGTGGAAACAGGTATTAAAGGCGCTATTAATCGCGGCGGATTTACCACTTTCCTCATCATGGGATTATTTGGCGGATTTGTATTGGTAATCTGGTATGGCACAACGCTGTTAAAATCGGGTGATATTCAAGCCGGCGACTTATTTTCATTTGTGTTATATACCGGTTTCATTGGAGGTGCTGTTGGGGGCATTGGCGATCTGTACGGCCGACTGCAAAAGACTGTTGGCGCATCTGAACGCATTTTCGAGATCATTGATAATGAAGGTGAATTATCTCTCGATAATGAACCGGATACCGCTCAACGTCTTGATGGTAAAATTGAATTCAGAAATATTACGTTTTCATATCCTACGCGAAAAGATGTAACCGTATTAAAAGATATTTCATTCACCATTAATCCAGGCGATAAAATTGCATTGGCAGGTCACAGTGGCGCCGGAAAATCTACCATCGCGCAATTAATATTACAACTATATCTTCCCGATGCAGGCACGCTGTTATTTGATGAACAGGCTGCATCAACATTCGAGCGCCGACAATTGCGCAGCAATATGGCTTTGGTGCCACAGGAGGTATTATTGTTTGGTGGTAGTATCCGTGAAAATATTGCCTACGGAAAACCGGGAGCTACTGATGACATGATCATTGAAGCAGCGAAAAAAGCGAATGCCTGGCAGTTCATTGCACAATTCCCGGAACAACTTGATACTGTTGTTGGTGAGCGCGGTGTAAAATTATCGGGCGGACAAAGACAACGCATCGCCATTGCACGCGCCATCTTGCGCAACCCGGCTATATTAATTCTTGATGAAGCCACGAGTTCATTAGATGCCGAAAGCGAAAAATTGGTGCAAGATGCATTGGAAAAATTAATGGAGGATCGAACAACCATCATCATCGCACATCGCTTGTCGACGATCAGGAATGTCGATAAAATATTTGTCATCTCCAACGGCAATATCGCTGAATCAGGCTGCTACGAATCGCTCGCAGAAAAAGAAGGCAGTGTATTCCGTAACCTACTGAAAATTCAAATGCAGCAATAGCAATTTTGGAATGCCGTGTTCGGGTGCGGGCCCCACAATCCCACATGGAGCGCAGCGACATCCCGCCTCAGCGGGATTCTCACCACTTGCTAACTTGCTAACCCTCGCCTCACCCCCCGCCCTCTCCATCTCCTACCGTCGATAGAGAGGGAGCTAATTTCGCTTCGGAATTAAATTTTATTAAACAAAATAATTGCATTCACTATTAATGCGCCAGCATTAAAAGCACCTTACACACTTGCTAACTTGCTAACCCTCGCCTCACCCCCCGCCCTCTCCATCTCCTACCGTCGATAGAGAGGGAGCTGATGGCGCTTCGGAAATAAAATATTGCAAAGCAATATAATTGCATTCCCTATTAACGCGCCAGCGTTAATGGCACCACCACTTGCTAATTTGCTAATTCTCAAACCTGCTAACTAAGAAGATAAACCCGATGCAAGCAATCACCCCCATTTGCTAATCTGCTAATTCTCAAATTTGCTAATTAACTCCCCACATTCCTCTCTCCTTTCTCCTTTCTCCTTTCTCCTTTCTCCTCTTTCCTCTCTCCTATTAATTATCTTTGCCTCCATGGACAACTTTCTTTATTTCATTCTTCTTGGCGCGATTGCCGGGTATGTGAGTGGTAAGCTAATCAAAGGTGAAAGCTTTGGATTGCTGGGAAATATTGTAGTTGGTGTTGTTGGCGCTGTGTTAGGAGGATGGATCTTCGATCAGGTAGGTATACAGGAAGCCAATATCCTTTACAGTCTGGCAGCAGCTGTAGTAGGATCAGTAGCATTTCTGCTGATCATCGGATTACTGAAGCGCAAATAATTATTTAGCAGGCATTCCACCTTCGAAGCCAGGATTTTCGGGAGCTTCCCACAATTCTATTTTATTGCCATCAGGGTCTATGATCCAGCAGAATTTACCATATTCGAATTCCTGAATTTCACCTGCTATTTCTACGCCTTCGCTCCTCAATGTTTCGATGAGTTCAACCATATTTTCTACACGAAAATTGAACATGAACTGCTGATCATTGCTACCAAAGTACTTTGTATCACGAGGAAAGATGCTCCAGATGGAAGCGCCAATTTTTTCAGGATCTTCCATGCTGCGCCACGCCCAGAATGGATATCCATTAGAATTGATATAATCGAAACCCAAATGTTTTTCATACCAGCTATTTAATTCTTTCACTTCGCCCTTTGCGCGAAAAAAAATACCGCCTATGCCTGTTACTCTTTTCATGATATCAGATTTATGATGTTGAATATACTGAAATTACAATTCCACCCGCCATTGCACAGTGAAACTTCTTGGCGGATCATATTTTGCAGGTCGCAAGGCATACATATTATTAAAAATATTTTTGCCCAATAATTGCACCTGCATTTTCTTGTTTATTTTATACCCTACTCGTGCATCTGCTATCCAATCGCCATGCATATGATCTTCGCGATATTCTACAATGCCCGGAATAAATGAAATATAGATGGCATCCAGATTCTCCATCAGGCTGTAATAGTTTACATCCGCACCAAACAACCATTTGTCTGTTTCGTAATCCAAATCCAATCGACCGGTATGACGGAAGCGATATTTTAATACAGATTCCAGAAAAACGGAATCTCCGGAAGAAGCTGTAAATCCGTCAATAAAGTTCTGCATGAAATGTCCGAATTCGAGGTTGGAAGAATCTCCGGAAATATCTGCAGGATAGATATAATTATATCCGCCTATCCACGTCAACCTATTTCCAAATAATTCCATGTCGCCTTTAAAAATTATTTCCATGCCACCGATTCGTGCACGTGAAGTATTCAAGGATTTGAATCCCGCGCCTTCACCCGAATAAAAATTAAAGGTGAATTCCGTCATGTCGAAATATTCTGTGAGATAAAAGGCTACATCAACAGTACTTCGCCATGCATCTCTGTTGATTGCCTGAATAAAACCGATTTCTGTATTCCAACCATATTCCGGTTTTAAATCCGGGTTAGGAAAAATAAACAAGGTGCCGAGGTTAGACCGCGCATATTTTTCAACCAAACTCGGAAAGCGATATCCTTGTCCGAAGGAAGCCCTGATATTTGTAGATGCACCCAATCGATAATTTAATCCACCCTTGAAAATAGGTACAGATGCCCCTTCAGCAGTATCCACCTGATACAGTTCTTCACGCATTCCGGCGTTGATGATTAATCTGTCGAAAAGTTTCTTTTCTAATTGCACATAAGCACCTGCACTGATGCCGTCATGAATGCCAACATCATGATCATCCACATCAAAATAATATCCTGTTGCTCCGGCAGTTAATACCACATCTGAAGCAAATTCTCTGAAAAATTGATAGTCGGCATTCAGCAACCATGCATTGCCATCGGTAGTGTCGGTGTAGATAACATCAGAACCATAAAAGCGCATTTTAAACTTATGACTGTTATGATGTTTATCATAATAATTCAGCCACGGATCGATAGTAGCCCATTTATATTGCCAGTTGAGCAATGTGGTAGTAGTGGTATCCAAATATCCCTGAAAGGGTTGAAATCCTCCCGTATCTGCATCCTGCCACAAAAAAAAGAGGCCTTCCCTATCCGACATCAGATTTCCATTCACGCCCCAGGTCAATTGGTCATGTGCATCAGGATGAAATCGCGTTTTCCAATTTAATCGCGCACGAGAGGAATATTGTCCTAATAAATATGAATCATGCGATGCTGCATTTCCACCTATCACCAAATCCATATTTTCGAACTTCTGTCGATGGCTAACACTTATACCACTTTGTGTAGGCGCATGATCCCACCATGCAGCATCTGCCAGTGCCGGTTTATCGAAAGTGGTATGATAAGTGCTGATATTTGTTTCCGGTGTCAACCCCGGCCAAGCCGTGCGCACAGCAATTACGCCATTTAATGCACTGCTGCCATATAATACCGATGAAGCCCCTTTGATGATTTCTATCTGCTCCACATTCTCCATTGGAACAAAATTCCATTTTGCATCACCGCGATCTGCTGCCAGCAATATCTGATCATCAACAACCAACATAACTCTGCTTCCGGCGCCATAGGTGAATCCTGTTCCCCCGCGAATATTGGCCTGTTCATCCATCATATACACACCCGGCACTTTTGTGATCGCATCACTTAAATTAGTAGTGTTGGTATGTTCAAGCAATCGTTGATCGGCAATAACCATGCTGATAGTTTCTTCGCTTTGTTTCTTTTCAAATAAACTACCACTCACAACTATCGGGTCCAATAATTGCGAAGCCGGTTCTAAAATTACGGGTAATTGCCTGATATCGTCCTTTCCTAAAACTACTGTTATTTGCTTCGTTTCGTATCCCAGAAAAGAAAAATTCAGCACATATTTTCCGGGAGGCAATTGCAAGTTATAATTTCCATTTTCATCAGAACTTACACCACCATGATCCGCAATGGTAATATTTACTCCAGGCAATATTTCTCTTGTGGTAGCATCTGTAATATTTCCCGTAATAGACTGCGCGTTTCCTGCAATCAGAATGAATTGCAACAAACAGAACAGTTGGAATTTTATGAATAGGCTACGCATCTTAAAAATTATTTTACTCCATGTTCGCTTATCCACCAGCACATCATGGCCATCACTGAAGCGCCCATATGTAATTCTCGTTTATTTACTTGTTCAAATACATCATTATTGGTATGATGTAAATCCATGTATCGCTGTGAATCAGGTACCAATCCGATTAAATGTGTCCCTGCTTTTTCCATAGGACCAATATCTGTTCCACCATGACCTTCCTCAAAACTATAAACTCCATATTTAAGCATGAGTTCTTTTAATTGCTCCATCTCAGGGCGTGCAAGCATCGCTGAGTCCAAACTAAATCCGCGTGGAGAAAATCCGCCTGCATCACTTTCCAGTGCGGCGATATGTTTTTCATCCTTGGTGGCAGAGGCATATTTTCCATAAGTTTTACCTCCCATATTACCATTCTCTTCATTCATAAAAAGTATGCATCGAATAGTGCGTTTAGGTTTTAGTCCTGCCGCTTGTATTGCGCGAAGTACTTCAACACTCTGCATGCAACCGGCACCATCGTCGTGCGCACCTTCACCAACATCCCAGCTGTCTAAATGCCCGCCTACAACAATCACTTCCTTTGGAAAAGTAGACCCTTTTATTTCTGCAATAACATTGTATGATTGCACCGAATCAAGCATGGCGCAACTCATGATCATTTTAAATTTTGTGGAAGGATCTTTTTGCAAGGCATTATGCAGCATATCTGCATCGATATTGCTGAGTGCTGCACAAGGAATTTTTTTTACGCCGTCATCAAAATGAGTACTTCCTGTATGGGCAAAATCGTCATGAGAAGAACCAACGCTTCTGATCACAACGGCAATAGCACCATATTTACTAGCATCATTCGCACCATGCCAGCGATAAGGTCCCGCGTCGCCATAACCTTCAAATGAGTTCACCACATTTTGAGGAAATGGGTAATTAAAAAATACAATCTTTCCTTTGATGCCAGCCGTGCCCAATTCTTCAAGATGTTTGAAATCGCGCACTTCAATTACATTATCTATAATTCCTTCTATAGGTGTTGCAACACTACCTCCCAGTGCAAGCATATTCACTTGTCCAACATTCATGATCTCACCATATTCCTGCTCACCACGCACCCAATGTGGAACAGTCACCGGCTGCAACCATACAGAATCAAATCCGTATTTTTTGATCATATCATAACTCCAACGCACTGCCATATCCGCTTGCGGCGATCCTGCGAGTCGGTGACCAATGTCTTTACATAATACTTCTAAGTTATCATACGCCTCACCATTATTCATTACTTCATCGAAAATGGCATTGAAAGCTGCTTTATCGTCGAGGGTTTTGGCAGGAGCCGTTTGGGCGTTTGCGGTTTGTTGGAATGCCGTAAAAGTGATACACGCCAAAGCTGCCAATAATCGTAGTCTCATCCAAAAGTTAATTTATCTGCTAAAATAATGAACCTATTCACAAAGGTGGGGTTTTTAACTGCATGACATGTTAGCAACGATTCTGTTTGGCGATTTGGAACATTCAGCGGGATTGGGCATACTTGCAATTACATTTTACGCAGATGATGAGATATAAACTTTTAGGTAGAAGCGGTCTTCGCGTTTCTGAACTCTGCCTGGGCACCATGACTTTTGGTGAAGAATGGGGCTGGGGAGCGGGATTTGAGGAGAGCAGCCGCCAATTTCATGCCTTTCTGGAGGC
>JAIBBA010000046.1 GCA_019694895.1 Chitinophagales bacterium | reverse complement strand
AAACCTTTGTAAACAGCAGCACCCATACGCTGATACTGTATACCACGGATGGAGGCGGAGGCTTTACCTTTGCTGATTCTATCATTCTGGCTCCCGGAGCTGAAGAGGTGATTTACAGCTTTAGCGACGTAGTAAATGATGCTGCTCCCGCTTGCGAACAGTATATTAACCGCTTAAGTCTAAGCGCCGAAGAGGGGTTTACCATCACTAAAGACGTTTCTGATTCCGACAACTGGGTTGACGATAGTGTTGAGGAAAGCCACGGATTCATGCATAACTGCACATTTACGATTTCAGACTCGGATATCATCTGAAACCTGCGGAAACGAAGCTTCCAATGGCATTAGAAGAAACATGGAAACACCGGAAAAACCAAGTTTTAAGGAAGCGCTTACCTTTTGGTTTAAATTAGGTTGGATAAGCTTCGGTGGTCCTGCCGGACAGATTGCCATCATGCATACCTATCTGGTGGAACAAAAGCGTTGGATTAGCGAGAAAAAGTTCCTCCATGCCCTCAATTACTGTATGCTTCTTCCCGGACCGGAAGCACAACAATTGGCAACGTATACGGGCTGGTTGCTGCATGGCAAAAGAGGAGGTTTAGCAGCCGGCATACTTTTTGTATTGCCATCAGCATTTATCTTATTGATTCTCAGCATTTTATATGTTCAATTTGGCCATATTGCTGAGGTAAACGCCCTTTTTGAAGGACTAAAACCGGCAGTGGTGGCAATCGTTGCACTTGCAATGGTGAAGATCGGGAAACGGTCGCTCAAATATGCCTTACACGTTGCAATAGCAATTTTGAGTTTTGTAGCTATTTACTTTTTCAACTTTCCATTTCCGGCCATAATCGGCCTTATTTTGCTGTTTGGCTTACTGGCTTTGTGGTTGAAACCATCGCTCTTGCACCCTTCCGGACAGCAGTCGGGAACAGATGATGATGAATCCGGATATTTCCTCACCACAGCCACAGTACTTCCCCATACCGGCTTCGAACCTTTGAGGCTGGTAAAGCAAATTGGTGTTTTTGGCATGGCATGGCTATTGCCGTTTATTTTGTTGACGAACATAGGCGACCGTGAGCTATGGTCAAATGTCGTGCTGTTTTTCAGTCAGGCCGCTTTTGTGACATTCGGAGGTGCTTATGCGGTTTTACCTTATGTTTCACAGCAGGCAGTAGAGCATTATCAATGGTTAGGTCACCTTCAGATGATCGATGGACTGGCCCTGGGAGAAACTACTCCGGGACCACTGATCATGGTTCTTGCCTTTGTGGGCTTCATGGCAGGATATGGATACTCCGGCAGCCTGGCCATGGGAACACTTGGCTTATTCGCAACCACCTATTACACGTTTCTACCCTGCTTTCTCTTCATATTTGCCGGTGCACCTTTAATTGAAAAAACGCAGCAGAATCCAAATATCAAAGCTGTTTTAGGATTAGTGACGGCAGCCGTTACCGGTGTTATTCTTAACCTGACACTATATTTTGCCGAAGCAGTCGTATACGGTAAACATATCACCACCTGGTCGGACATGCGGCCGGAAAATATCCACCCATTTGCCTTAATATGGATAGTGATTTCGTTAATAGCAATGGGCAGATTCAAGATAGGAATGATCACCTGGATAGGCATCAGTGCCATTTTCGGGTTGATAACGTATCTGTTGGCCTGAGCGGAATTACGTAACTTTGCAGCTTAGATTTTTTATGCGGTACTTCAAGATATTTATATTCATCCTGATTCCCATATCACTCATTTTTGTCTTAGACAAAGGAGTGGCCGGATTACCTCCGTTGGGAAAACTCATGGATCCGGTGCGGGGATTCATGGCTAATGCTGAAACCTCATCATCGTATACCGATGTGGAGATACCTGCTGAGGAGCATCATGTTTCAGGAACTGTATATCTGGATGAGCGATTAGTGCCGCACATTTTCGCTGCAGACGACAGGTCTTTATATTTTATACAAGGATATGTAACCGCAAAATATCGCTTGTGGCAAATGGATATTCAATCGCGCGCAGCGGGTGGACGATTGAGTGAAATTTTTGGTGAACGCTTTATTCCCTATGATCTGGAACAGCGTAGAATGGGCATGGTTTACAGCGCCGAAAAAGCTGTTGAATTATGGAAAAAAGATACTGTTATGTATGCGAATATTCTTGCATATACAGAAGGTATCAATGCCTTTATAGATCCTTTGCTTGAAGAGGGATATGAAGCCTACCCTATTGAATTTAAATTGCTGGACTACAAGCCTGAAGAATGGACGCCGCTCAATTCTGCACTTCTGTTGCAATATATGTCGAGCACGCTCACAGGATTTGATGACGACCTCGAATATTCTAACTTGCGCAAACTACTCACACCTGAAGAATTTGCTGCATTGTTCCCTGATCGCCCTGAAGGAATTGATCCGATAATTCCAAGCGAAAAAGTTTACAATTTCACTGTTAATGATGCTGATTCTATACCACAAGATGCCAGAACAGGCTATTTTAAAAAGGTGCTGGAAATTTTTGAGAGTCAGCATGATCATACACAAATAGGCAGCAACAATTGGGCTGTTGACAGCAGCAGATCGAAAAGCGGTCACCCCATCCTTGCCAATGATCCGCATCTGCAATTAAATCTGCCTTCCTTGTGGTTTGAAATTCAATTGCAGACACCTGCAACAAACTGCTATGGGGTATCGCTACCGGGAGCTCCTGCAATTGTCATCGGATTTAATGAAAATATCAGCTGGGGCGTTACCAATGCTGGAATAGATGTGCGCGACTGGTATACCATTGAATATAAAGACGATACCAAATCAGCATACAAATACGGAAAAACCTGGAAAAAAACTGAGCAACGTATCGAAACAATTGATGTGCGCAATGCAGATCCAATCATTGACACTGTGATTTACACGCATTATGGTCCTATTGTGTATGAAGATGAAGAAATAACTGCCGGCACAAAACAAGATCCACATAAAGTGCAACGCATAGACCTGGCAATGAAATGGGCTGCTCTTGAACCGGGAGAACAAATCAAAACATTCTTTTATCTCAATAGAGCAAAAAATTATAACGATTATCGTCAGGCTATCGCCTATTTCAATTGCCCTGCACAGAATTTTGTTTTCGCCTCACATAATGGTGATATTGCCATCACACAACAAGGTAAATTCGCCGTTAAGAAAAAAGAACAAGGTCGCTTTGTTTTAAACGGCAGCGATCCTGGAGATGATTATACCGATTTCATTCCTTTCGATCGCAATCCCGGTATTTTAAATCCGATGCGCGGATTTTGTTCTTCAGCAAATCAACATCCTACAGATGCAACGTATCCCTATTATTATACAGGATTTGATTTTGAGTTTTATCGCAATCGCATCATCAATCGCAGCCTTGATGCCATGCATGATGCCACTATCGAAAGCATGGAGAAATTGCAACAGAACAATTACAATCTGCATGCAAGCGAAGCTTTACCTCTCATGCTAGATAAATTGACCTACGATGTTGGCACACCGGATTCAACAGCATACACTGTAAAGACAGCATTGTCGGAATGGAATTTCATGAACGATGCTGACATGCTCGCCCCAACTTATTTCCAGATGTGGTGGGATACATTGTATGCGATGATGTGGGATGAAATGGAAGACTCTGTGATAGCATACGTGCGGCCGAATAAATACAATACCGTAAAAGCGATGCATGCCTTTCCGAATGATCAGCGCTTGTTTGATATGATTTCTACACCTGATCAAAAAGAAACACTCGATGAACTTATCAATTTGAGTTATGGTATCATGGTGCATATGGTAGATTCCCTCGCCGCTGAAGATAAAAATCTGTTGCAATGGTATCGACATAAACGAACTAATATTATGCATATCAGTCAGATTCCGGCCTTCAGTAAAATGTCGGTGCACAATGGCGGTTATCAAAGCATAGTCAATGCCACCAGCGAAACGCATGGTCCAAGTTGGAGAATGATAGTAGAAATGTCGAATCCTGTTAAAGCGGTGGGTGTATATCCGGGAGGTCAATCAGGCAATCCCGGAAGTAAATACTACGACAATTTTGTCGATGACTGGGCAGCAGGAAGATATTATGAATTGCATCTTTACCAGAGTGAAGAAGAAGCAAAAGAACAAGCACAATTTACGATGCGATTTAATTGATATGAAGTATTTTGTAAGTATCACCATAGGCTTTACCTTGTGTATGGCAGGACAGTTCTTCCTGCCATGGTGGTGGATATTTGCACCGCTTACCTTCCTCATTTCCTTTATTGTAAATTATCATTCAGCCTGGCGTGCATTTTTTGCAGGCTTGTTAATTGTGTTTATTTCCTGGATGGCTGCTTATATTTATAAAGATCTTGCCAACGATAGTATTATGTCAGGCAAAATGGCCAATCTCTTCAATTTCAAAAATAATTACGCGCTCTTTTTTATAGTAGCTATTGCCATGGGAATTATTGGTGGCCTCACTTCTACCGCAGCCTATTTCACTCGAAATTCGTAAAAGATGTCTGATTTTGATGTGTTGCTGATCACGGAAGATCGTTATGAATCACCGCAACATATCGATGGATACATTGCCAATATTTTGCAAGATGATGCCATTCTGACTGCAGCATTTGAAGAGGTAGGATTGCGCACGAAACGCGTTTCATGGAGTAATCCGGAGATCGATTGGTCTGCTTCCAGCTGCGGCTTGTTTAGAACTACCTGGGATTATTTTCATCGCTTCAGCGAGTTCAAGTACTGGATGGACCAAACTTCACAAAGGATAATATTTATCAATCCGATAAATGTTATTCGTTGGAATATGGATAAACATTATCTTGCTGATCTAAAAGCTACAGGCATTCGCGTGGTTGACACGACATTTATTGAGCAAAACACTTCATGCGATCTTGTTGCATTGCTGCAGGCATCCGATGCCGATTCAGGTATTGTCAAGCCTGCTGTATCAGGCACTGCGCGACATACCTATGTTGTAGATAATTCAAGTCTTGAAAGCGTGCAGCCCATTGTAAATGATTTGTTGAAGAGCGAGGCGCTGTTGTTTCAACCATTTCAGAAAGACATTTTATTAAACGGAGAATTATCGCTGATCATCATCGACGGCAAATGCACACATGCAGTAAGAAAGACTGCTAAGCAGGGCGATTTTCGTGTGCAGGATGATTTTGGTGGCACTGTGCATGATCATATACCAACACCGGAAGAAATTCAATTTGCTGAATCAGCAGTTGCCGCCTGTCCGGAGAAACCATTGTATGCACGCGTAGATATCGTGCGCAACAATGCCGGTGACCTGGCCATTATGGAACTCGAATTAATAGAACCGGAATTATGGTTTAGAAAAAATCCTGCGGCTGCAAAGCCATTAGCTGCAGCAATAAAAAACATTTATTTCTCATGAATAAATTATTGATCACATCTTGTTTAATGCTCATTGCAAATATTTCAATGCATGCACAAGTTTCAAGTGACTATGCCGTTTTACTAAGCGCTGAAACTTCTGTTGCTCCTCCAACAATTACCTTAAACTGGCCGGCATATGCCGATGCTTCTCAGTACGAGGTATTTCGCAAAGCAGCCGACGATGTTAGCTGGGGCACACCAATTGCAATACTTGCCGGCGATGCAACTGCTTATGATGACACCGATGTTATTATCGATTCGATGTATGAATACAAAGTAAAAAGAACGAATATTTCCGGACTTGAGGGTGAGGGTTATTTACTCGGTGCGATTACACTTCATGCTGTCGATTATCGCGGAACTTGTTTGCTGGTAATGGATACTACCGTTACAGATGCATTGACAAATGAAATCACAAGATTGATGGATGATATCAGTGGCGATGGATGGAGTGTTTCACAATTACATGTGGCAAGAGATATGTCGCCGATAGCTGTTCGTGAAGCTATTATTGCTGCTGCAGAAGCAGATCCGGAGATGCAATCGGTAATATTAATTGGTCGCGTTCCTGTTTTGTATTCCGGCAATTTATATCCAGATGGTCACCCCGATCATCAAGGTGCCTGGCCTGCAGATGGTATTTATGGCGATATCAATGCAGATTATACCGATGTCACCATCAATACCACCACAGCAGGTCGACCTGAAAATTGGAATACACCCGGTGACGGAAAATATGATCAATCGATATTTAAATCAAAAATAGAATTAGCAGTCGGCAGAATTGACATGTACAATATGCCTTCATTTGCATTAGATGAAACCGGTTTATTAAAAAGGTATCTCGACAATGATCACAATTTCAGAACAGGTATCACACATTTTGAACAGCGGGCATTAATTGATGATAATTTCGGGGCTTTTGCGGGAGAAGCATTTGCAAGCAGTGGATGGAGGAGCTATGCACCTCTTGTAGGAAATGATAATCTGCAGGAGTTGGATTATTTTTCTACGATGTACGACAACAGTTACATCTGCAGTTATGGCTGCGGAGGTGGCTGGTTTCAGGGAGCTGGTGGTGTCGGATCTACAACTGATTTTACACTCGATACCGTGAAAACAGTATTTACATTTTTGTTTGGAAGTTATTTTGGCGACTGGGATGTAAATGACAGTTTTTTAAGGGCACCTCTAGCGGGAGGATATGCGCTCACTAATGCATGGGCAGGCAGACCGCATTGGAGTTTACATTACATGGGACTCGGATATCCTATAGGATATGCATCGCGACAAACACAAAATAATCAATCGACTTACACATCCAATATTTTCCCCAAATGGGTGCACATCGCACTCATGGGCGACCCTACCCTTCGCATGCAAGTGATAGCACCGGTTTCGGAAATGCATTGCGAAATTTCAGATATTCAAAATGCCATCGATATACATTTTACAACATCTGCCGATCCTGAAGTTATCGGGTATTATGTGTATCGCGCAGCAACAACCTATGGAAAATATGAAAGAATTTCTGATGAAATTGTGGCCACTTCACCCTACACCGACCTCACACCAATTGACGGTTTGAATTATTATCAGGTAAGACCTGTAATGCTAACAACAACACCTAGCGGAACGTTTTACAATACCGGCATTGGCTTGCGCGATAGTATTTCGATTGATGTTACTGATGTAAATACATTGGCACCTTCGATTGTACATCTTTATCCATCACCTGCAGATACCTATATTGTAGTGGTGACCTCATCCGATCTCGTAGGATCAACTTTCATAATATATGATATTTCAGGAAAAGCTGTGCTTACGGTTAAACTATTATCTGAAGATACAAGTATAAAAACTACTACCCTGCCTGATGGCGTCTATACGCTAAAATTCAGCAACGGTATAACCAGGCAATTTGTAGTCAGTCATTAATAATCCATTCGTCGGAATATACTTCTTTACGCGGGTTCCATTTATGTCAATCGAATTCCTCGATCAGTATACCCATTTTACCCATTTGATAATCGCGCATAGCCTCCAGAATTTCGGTTTGCGAATTCATTACGAATGGTCCGTATTGTATCACCGGTTCGTCGATCGGTTTGCCCGATAGAATTAAGAAAATAGTTTCCTGATCGGCAGTTAATTCAATTCCGGCTCCATCTTGGTGCAATACAACCATATGCAATGCAGGCACAGGTCCGTATCCGGTCATGGTTAATCCGCCTTTCACCACATACAATAATGTTTGATGATCGGTCGGGATTTCAAATTGACGCTTTATTCCTGCCTTCATTGTTACATTTAGCATCAGCAGGTCCAGTTTTGAATGCGCAGGCCCTTTCACCCCTTCAAAAGTTCCGGCAACAACATGTATGTTACTTCCAACATCATCAATGGAAATTGACGGAATATCATTTTCCTGCAAAGCCTGATAATTGGGTTGATCCATTTTTCTGGCTGCAGGCGTATTCACCCAAAGCTGCACTATTTCCTGCGAACCACCTTTTTCTGCAAGTTCTTTCGATGGGCGTTCGCTATGCATAATACCCATTCCGGCATCCATCCATTGCACACCACCGGCATGCACAATAGCAGAATTTCCCCTGCTGTCGCGATGATGCACATCGCCTTTGAAAATAAAGGTAACCGGACTGAATCCACGATGCGGATGCGGCCCCACTCCTACCTCGCGCGGATAAGCTCCGGCAGCAATTTTCGAGCTGTGGTGGTGCAATAGCAGAAAGGGATCCACCTGGTCTATGGCAGCTGAAGGCAAAGGTTGACGCACGGGCATTCCACCCATATCCATCATATCGGCATATTGCAAAGCACGAACTGTTCTGAGTTTCATCATGCTAACATAATTGAAAAAAACTTATGAAAGTTCATTATATGTGTACACATGTTTTTTGAACATATTAAAGCAATTGCTATATTTTATCATAGATTGTTGAGATTCCTTAATTTTGCGCCCAATGCAGGCGATAGGTTTTTATTTATTATTACCGTTTTTATATTTCTTTTCCGTGCTACCAATGTTCATATTGCGACAATTGAGCAATGTGGCATTTTTTATCATGTATTACATTACCGGCTACCGCCGTGAAGTGGTGATGCGGAATTTGGGACATGCATTCCCTGAGAAAAGTGAGCAGGATTTAAAAAAGCTTGCGCGAGGTTTCTATTTGTATTTGAGTGACACGCTTGTAGAAACAATAAAATCATTTACTATCTCAGACGCCGGTTTGCGGAAATATTGCGCCATAAATAATTATGATGTTGTACAGGCAGAGATTGACAAGGGTCGCAATGTTATGTTTGTTTTAGGGCATTATGGCAATTGGGAATGGGGAGGCGGAGCATTGGCAAAACGAGCGCCCATTCCGCTGAAAGCCGCCTATAAACCGCTTTCGAATCCCTATTTCGAAAAGTTGATGTTCCACACGCGCACAAGGCTTAATATCCGATTAATTGCCAAGCGCAAGATATTGGCACATTTGAAAGATCATGCCGATGAGCAAACCTTATTGGTGATGATTGCCGATCAATCGCCAAATCCTAAGGAACACTTTTGGGTGAAATTCCTCAATCAGGATACTGCAGTGGTTACAGGCATGGAAAAAATCGCACGGCAATATAACTATACGGTAATTTATTCTACCATCGCCAGTGTTGGTCGCAATAAATATGAAATTCGGTTCAAAAAAATCACCGACGACCCGCAATCATTAGCACCGGAAGCATTAACAGCTATGTTTATGCACGAATTGGAGCAGGATATTTATAAGAACCCTGCTCCGTATCTTTGGTCGCATAGACGTTGGAAGCTAAAAAAACCGCAGGCTTAATCGAATAATGTATATCCAACAGTAAATTGAAATAAGCTCTTGCGGGTATCTACTTCCAGCATACCTTTTTCTGTTTCCACATATTCCTTAAACTTGCTCAGGTTGCCTTCATACCTAGCATCGAAGGTGAGTTTGTTGATGTCGAAGTTGATACCGGTTTGATATCCGACAGTCATATCTTTCAAACTGAACAAGGGATCGCTCATAGTGCTTCTGACCGTTGTGAATACCGGTCCTGCCATCAATTTCACTGATCCGAAGGCTTGATACCCAAGTAATATCGGCACATCACATTTATCTACAGACATGCTGAATAAATCGCTCAAATCCATTTCATTCACATTGGCGTCAGCAAGTGTCACAAGAGATTGATTTTCACTGAATAGAATTTCCGGTTGCACGATCCACCTGCCGAAAGTAGCTCTTGCAAATCCGCCAAATACCAATGCCGATCCTTTTTGACTTTCTACATCAGCCACATCAACACCATCGAGACTCACCACATTTAGAATTACAGATTGTGCATAGTTGACACCACCTTTCACTCCGAGTTCATATTCCTGTGCCTGCAGATCCACTGCAGCAACACAAAACAGGATCAGCATTATTCTTTTCATAACCTTCGATTTACAGGTAGGTAAACGAAAACTGTGCCACAAAGCACATCGCTCATGACGACTACTTGTAAATAGGCTATTTTTGGACATTAAAATCAAATAATATGTCTGCAACTCCGGAATGGAACATACGACTGGAACCCAGAAATATCAAGTATTTGAGTGGTCCGCGGTCTAGATGGCGCGAATTATGGTGGGCATTTTCGGTATTTACCGAATTTATCAAAGGATTTAGAGCCTTGCACTTTATAGGCCCCTGTATTACCGTTTTTGGATCTGCCAGATTTAAGCCTGATCATCAATATTACAAGCAAGCCTATGATATCGGCAAGAAAATGAGTGCGTTGGGATTAACAGTGCTGACAGGTGGTGGTCCGGGAATTATGGAAGCAGCCAACAAAGGCGCATTTGAAAATCAGGGGCGTTCCGTAGGCTGCAATATTGTATTGCCGCAGGAACAAAAACCTAATCCGTACATGCATAAATGGGTGACTATCAAGTACTTTTTCGTTAGAAAGGTCTTATTGGTTAAATACAGCTACGGATTTGTGGTAATGCCGGGAGGAGTCGGAACCATGGATGAATTTTTTGAGACATTGACCTTGATACAGACAGCTACGATTCATAATTTCCCTGTGGTGATGATCGGGAAGGATTATTACAAAGACATTTGGGAAATGCTGCAAAAGATGACACAGGCAGGCACCGTATCTCCGGAGGACTTGAATCTGGTGCTTTTTACCGATAATGCGCAAGAGGCTGTAAACCACATTGATTTTTACATCAAAAAGCATTATTCCTTTAAAAAAGTTAAACCTCGCAAACTTCTTTTAGAGAGATTTGTTTAGAAGTAACTTTGTTTGGCAATGCGCATTCCTGAAAAGACAATGATGTGGCTTAAACGCTTTGGTTGGGCGGGATTTTTCTTCTTCCTTATCAAGGGCATCGTTTGGCTCATTGCAGGTGCTGCCATTATTGAATGGTTTCAGAAAACCTTTTAAGCGCTCTCCTACCCTGTTCATCCCGGTTTTACTCCCGTTCATCACCCTTCATTAAATTAATATATGCGTGCTTCCGTGCTTTGTGGCAGAAATCAAAACATATGAAACAAATAACGCTATTCTTGTTTTGCCTGACCATAGGGACTTTTGCCCGGGCACAACAGCTCACACAAACGATTCGCGGACAGGTGACGGATAATCAATCGAAAGCCACGCTTCCGGGAGTGAATATCATGGTTTTAAACAGCGACCCTATATTAGGTACTACATCAGATCTCGATGGCTATTTCGCGATCGAACAAGTGCCAATTGGTCGGGTAAGTATACAAGCCACATTTATTGGTTATGAACCATTTATTGTAAATAATCTTGAACTTACGTCAGGCAAGGAACTAATGCTCAATTTCAGCATGTCGGAACAAGTAATCACCATGAATGAAGTAGTTGTTCGTGCGAAAGATGACAAAATGGAAACGAATAACGAGATGACCACTGTCAGCGCGCGACAATTCACTATTGAAGAAAGTATGCGCTATGCCGGAGCGAGAAATGATGTGAGTCGCATGGCACAGAATTTCGCCGGTGTGCGCGGATCTAATGATGCCGTAAATGATATTGTTATTCGCGGTAACTCACCGGTTGGTGTATTATGGCGTCTTGAGGGGATTGATATTCCAAATCCAAACCATTTCGGCGACCTCGGTTCCACAGGTGGTCCGGTTTCGATGCTGAATAATAATATTCTGGCTAACAGCGACTTCTTAACAGGCGCTTTTCCGGCAGAGTATGGCAATGGTATCAGCGGTGTTTTTGATTTGAAAATGCGCAATGGCAATTACAAAAAACATGAATTTTTAGGTCAGGTTGGGTTGAATGGATTTGAATTTGGTGCTGAAGGCCCTTTAAGTAAGGATAGCAAATCTTCATACCTTATGAATTATCGCTACTCTACACTCGGATTGATGAGTGCTATCGGCATAAATTTCGGAACAGGAACTGCCATTCCTTATTACCAGGATATTACCTTCCGCGTGAATATGCCCACTAGAAAAGCAGGAACCTTTGCTTTGTTTGGGCTTGGCGGCGTGAGTTCGATTGATTTAATTTCTAGTTCAACAGAAGATTCCGTTGACAATTTATATAATAATGATCTCGACATTTATGATAAATCAAAAATTGGCATGGTTGGATTTACGCATCAATATCTGATCAATGATAAATCATATACCAGATTTACACTTTCCACCTCATCCATTGAAAATACGGATATTATTGATTCTATATCGAGCGAAAATTTTGAACCGATTAATTACTACAATCAAAATTTCACCCAGCATAAGGCATCAGCCAGTCTGATGTATAAAATTAAGCTCAACAGCAGACAAAATCTGCAGGCAGGAGCTAGTGCAGATATGTTGTTTGCAGATTTAAATGACAGTATTTATCGCAATACATTAGATCGCTGGATCACCATTACTTCATACAATGGTAATACCATGTTATTGCAGGGTTATGTGCAATACCAGATAAGGCTTACAGAAAACCTGACTGCAACCGCAGGTGTTCATGACCAATTTCTTGCACTTAATGGCAGTAATTCCGTTGAACCAAGGGCAGGTATGAAATACACCATTAATGAAAAAAATGCCATCAGCTTCGGTTATGGATTGCACAGTATGATGGCGCCTATTAGTGTATATTTCAAAACAGTTGAAACCACTCCCGGAAATTACATCACACCAAACGACAGCATTGATTTTATTAAAGCACATCACTTTGTTCTTGGTTACGACAGACAATTATCAAGCACCATGCGATTCAGGTCTGAAATATATTATCAACATCTATATGATGTATTGATCGATCGCGACAGTTCTTCTTATTCTGTATTAAATACCGGCAGTATGACATTTGGTTCACCAGATTACCTCGTAAATAAAGGGACAGGTCGCAATTATGGTGCAGAGGTTACGTTAGAAAAGTTTTTGGATAAGGGATTATATTTCCTTGTCACCGGTTCCATATATAAATCGGAATATCTAGGCAGCGATGATATTGAACGTGAAACTGCATTCTCGGGAAATTATGTTGCCAATGTGGTAGGTGGAAAAGAATTCGCCATACTGGCCGGAAGAGCAGGTGCTAAAACGAAAAAATCGGTGGTGTTTGACACCAAACTAACCATGGCCGGTGGTCAGCGATACACGCCAATAGATCTTACTGCTTCTATAGATGAGGGTAAAACCGTTTACGATTGGGATAAGGCATTTGAAGCACAATTCGACGATTATTTCCGCTGGGATGTAAGGCTAGCATTTAAAATGGATGGCAAACATGCATCGCAGGAATGGGCTATTGATGTGCAGAATGTTACAAATGAACAAAATCCTTTATATCAAAGATATAATCCGGTTTCACAAACAGTAAATACTATTTATCAATTAGGTATCTTTCCGGTTCCGCAATATCGCATCACCTTTTGAGCAAACAATCTTATATACCATTCAGAAAGGCGCTGGCAGGCACATTAGTTGTGTCGCTGGTGCCTTTAATTTATCAGATACTGGTTTACTACATCGTAGGCACGCCCAAATGTCCTGAATTAACCTTTTGGGAAAATGCCATGTGGACCGCTGTGTTCTCCTTGCTCGTAACCTTTGCGTTGTTTATAGTAAACATCTACATCAATACAAAAGGTCATGAATTACTGGAGGAAAAAGTAAATGATGGCATCAGAATTTTCGTGACGGTATTCGTTTCGCTACTTGCCTCGAATATTGTCATTTTTGTGATGTGGAAATTGTTTAATGACCTGATATTACATCTTCCAGAAGATGGAGAAACGGCGCGTGTTTTCTCTAATCAAATATTAGCAACGGTACTGGTTATCATTGTCGATTTGATCATTGAGGTGGATATTTATGTCAAGAAACTTAAAATCAGTATGGAAACACAAGCGCGCCTGGAAAAAGAATTCATTCGCGCACAACTGGAGAGCTTAAAGACGCAAATTAGTCCGCACTTTCTATTTAACAGCTTCAATGCCTTACAATCATTAATCGACCAATCTCCTGTACAAGCAAAGTCTTTTATCCAGGAACTGGCAAAGGTTTATCGATATGTGCTGGATAAAAAAGACGAAATGGTAGTGCCTGTTTCCGATGAAGTTGCCTTTATCCGCAGTTTTCTTTATTTAAATCATATTCGCTTTGGCGACAGCTTATCCGCTGATATAGATTTATCGGCACAGGAAATGGACGGGTTTATCCCGCCTTTAACGCTGCAATTACTTGTAGAAAATGCCATTAAACACAATATCATATCACAAGCGCGACCATTGCATATCAGTGTTTTTCGCGATGCGGGAAATATCATCATCAAAAACAACCTGCAACTGCGAGAGGACACTCCTTCTGCCTCAGGCATCGGCCAGTCGAATTTGGTGGCACGATATAATTTGATAAGCGACAGAACACCTTCATTCAACATTGTAGACGATGCTTATATTGCAAAGGTTCCGGTATTAGAACAAGAATTATAAGGTCATGCACGTATTAATTATTGAAGACGAATCCCTTGCTGCAAATTGGTTGCGAACACAAATTGAGCAATCTACAAAAGATATGACTGTAGTAGCCGTACTGGACAGCGTGTCTGCATCTGTAGATTGGCTTCAAAAAAACCAGGTCGATTTAATTTTTTCAGATATTCATTTAGCAGATGGTATAAGTTTTTCCATTTTTGAACGCATAGCTATTTCAACCCCCATCATTTTCACTACCGCTTATGACCATTATGCCATTCGCGCGTTTCAGGTGAATAGTATCGATTATTTGTTAAAACCTATAGATACAGAAGCCCTTTCGGCGTCAATAGAAAAATATCGCAGCCTGCATACCAACATTCAACCGGATTGGAAAATGCTGGTAAGCGGCCTGCAACCAAAAAACAATTATCAGGAGCGTTTTCTTGTCAGCACCGGACAAAAATTGAAATCACTTCCCATTATCGATATCGCCTATTTCTTTGCAGATAACAAGTTGAATTTTGTTTGTGACACGAACGGTCGCACCTATATTCTGGATCAAACACTGGACAAACTTGAGCAGGTTGTAGATCCCGGAACATTCTTCCGCATCAACAGGCAGTTTATAGTGTCATTTGGCGCTATTCAAGATATGTTGCACTACTCAAAGTCACGCGTAAAGCTCACTTTGCATCCCTCAACTGAGCACGACACTATAGTTTCTGCTGAAAGGTCAGCCGCATTTAAGGCCTGGCTTAATCGTTAAGAGCCTTTGTTTTAGCATGTATGCGGGCAATTACACTAACTTTGTTTCATGAAATATTGGATGCTCCTTTCGGCCATTGCCCTAGCCTCATGTTCAGCTACTTTAGAAAATGAACCTATCACACACACAAATTGGCCTACAAGAGAAGAACTGTTCCAGAATTTTCGAAACCAGGACACTGCTATAATAGTGTATGGAAAGGAAGATTATAAGATTTCTGATTTATTGGTGAATGGCGTAGCGGCGCTGGCTCCGAAAGATGATCGCTTCACGGTGATTACACGCAGAGACGATAAACTGACAGAATTTGAGGCTGCTAATTATCCGTTATATATCATCGGCACCAGAAACAATCTTTTGATAAAACGCGTTAGCGAGGCAATTCCTGTGAAAGTTTTTGAGGGTGGATTTAATTTCAATGGAACGGATTATATGGCGCCCAATGATGTGATCAAACTTTCATTTTATCCCAATGTATTCAACCCGAAAATTCCATTTACCGTTATCACAGGCAATCACGAAGAAGCCATTGTGCAATATGTGCAGCAGGAGATGAATGGCGAGTGGGGATATTTCTTTTGGGATAATTGGGGTTATCAGGTGTACCATAATGGCAGACGAACAATATTGGGTAATTTCAGTCAAGACAGTGCTTCGCTATGGAGTATTGATAAAAAGCAACATTGGGAATTTGATTTTGAAGGTAAAAGTTTAAAAACCTCGGGCCAGGTTCATTATACCGGACACAATGATCCAAACGTTACCAACTTAGACAATTGGGACGCTGTAGCACAAGATGACCTCACTCGTATATCGGAATTCTGCGGAAAAAAGATAAGTGCCAGATTAGAGGTGCACCTCTACCCCACTCCGGAAACAAAAACTTTGTTGATGAGTGATCCGGATCAGTCGACAATTGATTATGCCGCTTATGCCATACATACTGTAATTTCCGGTGAATATGAAAACCACCGCGACGAGAAATTAAATATGCTTGCACTGCGCAACATGATGGGGAATGCCGGATGTGTTGCATATGAAGAAGGACTATCCGTTTTATATACCACTAACTGGCAAAATGAGGATATAAGGTTGCTGGCATTAAAACTTCGCCAGGCAAATGCACTTCCATCGTTGACACTTTTATTACATAATGATGCATTTGAAGGCGAATCGGATTATCTGATGCATATTGCCGCTGCCAGTTATGTCGATTTTATCATCAATAGTCAGGGAAAGGAAAGCTTCCTTGCTCAATACAGTCAAAAGCCGGTAATTACTGCTGAATTAGAAACTGCCTGGTATCAATATATAGATGATTTCGGCAAGCGTATTCGAATTGCTCCGAAGCCAAAACCCGCACTACCGGAGCATCTTAAGGGCTTTAATTTTGCTCATGAAGGATATCAGATATACAATGGCTATATGGGTTCAGAAGCTGAACATTCTATCGCCAAACTAAAAGAAATTGGTGCAAATACTATTGCTATTATTCCATATAGCGGATTTCAATCGATGGATAAACCTTATCGCTTTCGCTACACTAATGGACCCGGCGCGGAAAATGATGCAGCAGTTGTGCATGCAGGCTATGTTGCTCATCAGCAAGGAATGGTTACCATGTTGAAACCGCAATTATGGTCTTGGTTAGGATGGACTGGAGATATTAAAATGCAGAATGCTGCCGATTGGGATTTGTTTTTCGAATATTATGAAGAATGGATCATGCATTATGCTTTGTTAGCTGAACTATATGATTATGATATTTTGTGCATAGGCAATGAATTTCAAGCCGCAACGCTTTCTGAGCATGCAAGATGGGATGCCTTGTTTGAAAAAGTTCGACTAGTATATCATGGAAATATCACCTATGCAGCAAACTGGGGTTCTGAATTTGAACAAGCCGGATTTTGGGATATGTTGGATTTCATTTCAGTGAATTGCTACTATCCGCTAAGCGAAAAAACTTCACCTACTGATGCCGAATTGTTAGCTGCTTTTGAGCACAATTTAGATATTATAGAAAAGGTGCAAAAGAAATATAATAAACCGGTAATCTTCACTGAAATCGGATTTAAAAGTATTGCTTCCCCATGGATAGCACCACACAAAGATGCCGACGAACAAGCATATGACGAAACATCACAAGATCGATGCTACCAAGTAATGTTTAAAGCAATGGCAGACGAACCCTGGATCAAAGGAACCTATATTTGGAAATGGCCAAGCTATATGGATTTCTCTAAAGAATACAGCAAGGATTTCAATCCCTGCAATAAGCTGGCAGAAAAAACAATCTCAGAAAATTACAAAAAGCAATAATGTCGTATTAATAATCAGCAACGCACGCACCTTTATACAAGATCATGTAATCTACAATAGATTGAATGGCTCCTGTCTTTAGATCGCGCGTTAAACTCTTGTCATTTATTACGGAAGCCGTGATGCGCCATACCTGACAGAAATCGTAATCCATTGCTTTTTGTGCCTGCACCATACCCAGAAATAAATGCGTGGTGAAACTTGTGCTGTTTTTATCAGCCGCCATCTGAAGAACATTGATTGCGTCATCTACCACAAAATAATTATCCATTGCCATAAAGTATCCGAGGCAAAACAATTCATCACCGCTTAATGATGACATGGATAGTTGCTGCGTGGTAGTATTATGTGCTTTTGCAAGATATGTTTTAAATAAATCGGCATTCTGTGTGCCATCGTAATTCCACCCAATGGCATTGATCACGGCAGCTTTCACATCGATCAGATTATCCGGATCGAGCAAATACGCTGCTATCTCATCGTTTAATCCGCGCGTTGTTTCAGCGATTCCCACTATGGGATATTCGTAATAAAATGTTGCAATATAGGTTGAGGTAATCGGCGAATCTGCTTTTACTGTTAATGACATTGTCAGCACTAAAGCCAAAACAGCATACTTAATCCTTTTAATCATGTTGTGTAGTTTGAGGTCCAAATTGTTCGGGATGTTCATACATGTAATAACTCAATGGAATGGCAATAGCCAATGCAATTACCAATGGAATAATTACCCTTCTGTGTTTATAAGGTTGATGTTTTCCAAAAATGCGCGACCATAAAATTTCAGATAATAGTAATCCGCAGGCTATGGGAATCAGTATGCCTAAAAAAGTGCCTTTGGCATAATACCAGGTAACGTAACCACTGATGGCAGAAACGGCAAAACTCAGCAATACGACCAGCCAGCCATTTTTCTTTTGCATGCGCTTCATGTTCATGGCAAAAAGTATACCACCAAATGCAGGAGAAAAGAATATCGAAAAGGCAAGAATCGCAGTTTGGGAATAAAGTTCGGGTAACTCGATAGGTATTGGTCGCTCTTCATCAATAGCCTGGAGTATTTCTTCCGGTTCGATGCGACCGGCAATTTCAGCGCGCAAGGCCTCAGCATTTAACACGGTCAGGCCACGTTTTTCGGCAACATCGAGCATAGCAGTGAGCATATCATCTACATACTTCTCATGGTGTGCCAGGGCCTCCAGCAGGTCTTCATCGGTCATTCGGGCCGCAACGAGCACATATGTATTATCCGGCATAATTTTTAATACCTAATTTTGTCATTATGAACAAGAGTGTAAAGTTATTGCTAATTATCTGCTTTTTCACAGCCCTGCCGGCATTTGCCCAAACACAACTCAATACCAAGGGACTGTTCACCTTTGTCAGGGTGCTTCCCATCCCATCAGATTTTGAGATCGGACCCGGGCAAATCAATAAAGATGGCAGTTCATTCTTTGTGGGCCTTACCGATGGCGACCTGGAAAATATGGAAGACCTGCATTCAGATGTATATCGCGTGAATGTTACTTCTGATGTAAATGCAATTCCAATTACCGGTTTAGAGATCCCTAATGCCATCGACAGCCTTCGTTTTTTTCAGGCTTCCGCTTCAGATAACGATGCCTATATCGTTTTTGTTGTAAATGCCTGGGCAGGATGGAATGACAATGAACTGGCCATTGTGAAACGACAACCATCAGGAGCTTTTGGCGGAATGCGCATGCTTACCGAGGTAAATAAAGAACATTTTTCTGATGCTTATCCGTGGCTTTCCGGTGATGCAAATCGTCTGTATTTTTCACAGGATTTTAAATTGATGTACAGCGAACGCAGTAGTCCCGATTCACTATTTTCTTCCCCCAAACCTGTCGATTTTGTTGGTGATGTGCAATTGGAAATTGTAAGTGCATGGCTTCCACCTGATGAAAAATCAATATTCTTACTCGCAAACAATCGCATTTATAAATCAACGCGTAAATCAACTACTGAGCCTTTCTCATTTCCCTCCTTGTGGACGGATGAGTTTAAAGATTTTTATTTTGTAGCAGGATTGAGTTTTGCACCGGATAAAAAAACGATGTATATTTATCATTCTGACGAAACATCACAACATATTTTACAATATCAGTTAAGCAAAGGAAAGGCCTGGTAAGACTACAAAACATATGTTGCCTGTTGGTGTTGCCAATAATATGGCAATCCTGCTCGAAAACAATCGAGCCGCCCGATTACAGCAATTTCATTCACGTTCAAAAAAAGGGGTCTTTCGAAATTTATTTGCCCCCTACTCTATATCCTGATAAATCTATCAGCGAAATTGCACAAATGGCATATACCGATTCGCTGCATCATAGTTTTTTAATGGTGCTGCGCGATGTCACTCCCGATCTTGAAGAAGATAGTATTTTTATTACACATCAACGCTATCATGTATATGCTTGTGCCGGAATTGAAAGTGCTATGCTAAATGCTGATAAAGATGATACTGATAGTGTCATGACCGGTGGGAACTTAGTATATACTACGCCGATTGAAGGAGAATTCGGTGGGCATGAAGTGCATTATCGTGTATCCACTATAGAAACAGAATATTATTTCTACCAAATACTCACATGGCATCTCGCAGACAATGACGCGATGGAAAAGCAATTATATGATGCTATGTTAAGTTTTCGACCTTTCAGGTGATAAGGTCTTATCTTTGCCTGATGATCAACTTCAAAAACACAGGATTCGCAGTGATTGCAATTTTGATGACGGCGAGTTTCATTTCATGTGGTGATGAAAATCAAGCTGATGAAAAAACACCTGCACCATTGAATCGCAGCATGTTCTATGGAAAGATTACTTATACTTCCACAACTTCATCACCTGATTCTGTTTTCCTTGCAACCATGTCGACTTTCAGTCCGCACGCTGTTGACATCTACTTCGGGAAATCTGCATTTCGCATGGTAGAACACGGTGGCTTATCAAATGGAAATATTCTGGTACTACCCGAATCCGGCGAAGCATGGCAACTCGACAGCACAAAAATGATCGCATATTTAGGTGAATATTCAGACCTTGGAGACCCAAGTGATGCGCTTAAAGATCTGATGCCCGATCATTTCGCTCCTACTGTAAAAGCTACAGGCAAAACCGCCAATATTCTTGGCATTCCATGCACGGAATATTATATCGTTCGTTCAGGTATCATTCCGAAGGAAGACAGCGCTACAATCATGGTAGCCAATACTATTAATTTCCCTTCATCACGCTATGATGTGCAAACTGAAATCAATCATGCTGCCGTTCCTGCACCGCTTTTTCTTGGTTATGAAGATGGCGCTATCATGCAAATGACAGTTGTAAACAAGCGATATACGCGCAAATTTGAAATAACAGCACTACAGGAAAATTATTTCCCCGAAGGTATATTTGATATCCCGGCAAATTTTCAGAAAAAATGAACAGACTCAAATTGCTGACAGGTAGTTTTTTCCTTGCACAAACCTTAATGGCACAGTCTGTTCAGGTAGATTCTGTAACTGCACCTTCAAGCTTCCGTGGCATGGCAGTTGTAAGCGATGCTGAAATTTGGATAAGTGGTAGTAAAGGATATATCGGACATAGTATCGACAGTGGTAAAACCTATACGTTTCACCAAATTCCCAAATACGAAAATGCTGAAATCCGCGATATCGAATTTTTAAATGATGGCGCTTTG
>JAIBBA010000159.1 GCA_019694895.1 Chitinophagales bacterium | reverse complement strand
CTTTAATAAAGGTGGGATTGATTTCCGCAACATCCTTCTTATTGTTGGCACACATAATGATGTTTTTCACGCCGGCTCTTCTTGCGGCAAGCACTTTTTCTTTAATACCGCCAACAGGCAATACCTTTCCGCGCAAAGTTATTTCACCTGTCATGGCAAAAAATGGTTTCACGCGACGGCCTGTAAATGCTGATGTCAATGCCGTAAGCATGGTAATCCCGGCACTCGGACCATCTTTCGGGATGGCACCTTCAGGTACGTGAATGTGAATGGCACTCTGTTCAAATGCTTCACCGGCGATACCCAACTTGTCGGCATTAGCGCGAATAAATGCCAGCGCTGTAGAAGCAGATTCTTTCATCACATCACCCAAATTTCCTGTCATCTGCAAAGTGCCCTTGCCCTTGCTAAGCGATGTTTCGATAAATAATACATCGCCTCCTACAGGCGTCCATGCAAGTCCGACAACCACACCGGCAGGCATATTATCGAAGATACTTTCCTTATCGAATTTTTCAGGACCTAAAATTTTAATGATATCGGCAGGTTGCAATGTTTTTGCATATGCTTCATTTGTAGCCACATATTTTGCAATGCGACGCATCACGGAAGCAATCTGCCTGTCGAGATCACGCACACCGCTTTCACGTGTATAATTTTCTACAATGGTCAACAAACCGGCATCAGATATTTTAATATCCTTTGGTTTTAATCCGTGTTCGCTTTTTTGCTTCGGCAACAAATGTCGCTTGGCAATTTCTATTTTCTCTTCGGTAGAATAACCGCTGAGATAAATAATCTCCATCCTATCGCGCAAGGCAGGTTGTATGCTGTTGATGTTATTCGCGGTAGCAATAAATAATACCTTGGAAAGGTCGTATTCTATTTCCAGATAATTATCGTAAAAGGTGCTGTTTTGTTCCGGATCTAGTACTTCTAATAATGCACTGGATGGATCGCCACGAAAATCTGTGCCTACTTTATCTATTTCATCAAGAATGAAAACAGGGTTCGATGATTTTACGCGTTTGATAGACTGCAATACACGTCCCGGCATGGCACCGATGTATGTTTTTCGATGACCGCGTATCTCGCTTTCATCATGCAATCCACCCAAACTCATGCGCACATATTTTCTGCCCAGGGCACGCGCTACCGACTGTCCCAATGAAGTTTTTCCTACCCCCGGAGGCCCAACCAAACAAATGATAGGGGATTTCAGATCACCTTTCAGTTTTAAAACAGAAAGATATTCTATTAATCTATCCTTAACCTTTTCCAGACTATAATGGTCCTGATCGAGCACATCTTGCGCATGTTTCAGATCAAAGTTATCGGTGGTATATTCATTCCACGGCAGCTCAAGCAATAATTCAATATAATTGGTGATGACGCCATATTCAGCGGCATTGGGATTTAAGCGCTGCAGTTTTTCAATTTCTTTATCGAAAACTTCCTGTACATGCTTTGCCCATTTTTTATCTTCCGCGCGCTGGCGATAGCGTTTAATTTCTTCATCCTGACCTGAACCGCCAAGTTCTTCCTGTATGGTACGCAACTGCTGATTGAGGAAATATTCGCGTTGCTGCTTATCCATATCATTGCGCACCTTATTCTGAATCTTGTTTTTTAATTCCAGAAGCTGCAGCTCACTCGTCAAATGATTTAATACCAATTGTGCACGCGATTGCAAATTATCGGCTTCGAGAATTTTTTGCTTGTCGGCAACTTCAATCTGAAGATTTGAAGAAACAAAATGCAAGAGATATATCGGACTGTTAATATTGCGCAATACTACACTGGCCTCCTGCGGAATATTTGGCGATACTTTCACGATACTGTTTGCCAGATCGCGAATAGCACTGATTTGTGCTTCAAATTCATGTTGATCGGGATGCGGTTTGTCTTCCAGCAAACTGATCTTGGCCTGCAGGTAAGGTTCTTTGGTAGTGAATTCGTTAATGACAAATCGCTTTTTTCCCTGAATGATAACAGTTGTGCTGCCATCCGGCATTTTCAATTGCTTGATCACCTTCGCGATAACACCCGTAGTATACAATTGATTTGTCTCCGGGTCCTCGATATTGCCATCCTTTTGTGCAACTACACCGATCAGTTTATTGCTGCGAAAAGCATTTTGTATGGCCTTGATGGATTTTTCTCTGCCAACAGTTATTGGTAACACTATTCCGGGAAACAAAACGGTATTGCGCAAGGGCATCACCACTATCGTTTCCGGGTATTCTATTTTCGTATTGTCTTCATCCTCTTCAAGCGAAAGTATGGGTAGAAATTCTACTTCATCTTCCACCATCGACGAAAAAGCCTGATCATCAAATCCGTAATCTCTCATATGCGATCTTTTGTTTATTCAAGGCAGTCTCCGACCACCCCGCTTCCTGTGTTCAATTGTTGTGCCTGTCCCATTCCGACTGCCAGAATACGCGAAATCTGCCAAAAGCCGTACATTTTTCTGCCAATTTGGTAGATTTGTCCATTATGACCTCCCTGCTCCTCTATAAGCAGCTATTTGTCTACCTGATACCCTTCAATGTCTTGATTGGCGAGTATAACCTGGGTATGCAATACCGTATTGGTGAAGAGTGGGCCGTAGACCTCAATCTTGGCTATGTTGATGATACAGAAGGTGCGCTTACCGCAGAACTCTATCAGGATATCCTTCAAAGTGGCGTGTTTTATTACCATGGACCACTCGTAAAAGTTTCTGCATTAAGTCTTGTTCCAAGAGGGCCAAACCCGCTTAAAACCGATTATAATCAATTGGAATTTGCCTGCCGTTTTCTAAGGTACGACAACCTCGATTTTGAGGATGAAAATGAACCGGGCAAATTGTTCAATATCAGTGAGCAGATGAAAGCAGTCAGTTTGTCATGGAAGGCAGGATATATTATTGTGCCGAGAAATACGTTTGAAATGAATGGTTTTGTAGGATTTGGAATTCAAACGCGTTTTAAAAATACGATTGTAAATAGTTATGGTACAAATTATCAGTCAAATGTATTTATTTTGAACGATGTATCCAGTTCCATTCAGTTCGTCCCTTTATTTCATGCCGGCATTAAAATTGGCCTGAAAACACCATTAAAAGAATCATCTCAATAAAGTAAACATACATGCGCATAAAAAGCATTATCCTCATCTACACACTCTTGCTCACCAATATTCTGGCAGCACAGAATTTCGACTTCAATAATTTCCAAACACTGCGATCCTCCGGAACTGTTCCTGATGATTTTACTGAAAAGTCATCCGTGAAGTTTCAGCGCGATAAATCAGAAATAGAATCTGATAGCAAACGCGAGCAAAAAGATATGGAGAATTTCCTGCTCGCCTCCAACTACGAAATAGAAGATATGCTGCACAGCGGACGTATCGTTTTTGGAGACCCGATTACCAATTATCTGAATGACATTAAATCAGAAATATTAAAAGGTGATCCGCAGTTGGCGAAATCTATACGTATTTATACCTTGCTCTCAAACGATGTAAATGCTTTCACTTTTGATAATGGAATTGTAGTAGTTACAACCGGACTGGTTTCTCAGGTACAAAATGAAGCACAATTGGCATATATTCTTTGCCACGAATTTGTGCATTTTACCGAAAAACATGCCATTACTTCCTACGTTGAAAACAGAAGGGTGGATCGCGGCGCCGGTGTTTATGCAAGTCTTGGTCGCGATGAAGAAGATCTTGTGAAATTCTCTTACGCCAAAGATCAGGAGTCTGAAGCTGATACCAAAGGCTTAGACCTTTTCAAAACAACGAACTATAGTTATGATGCTATTTCAGGTGTATTTGATGTGCTACTGTATAGCTATCTGCCTATTAATGAAATTGTATTTCCAAAAGATTATTTTAATGAAGGAATGTACAAACTCCCTGATAATGCATTCATTGATACCATAAATCAAATCACTGCAGTTGAAGATTACGATGATGCTAAAAGCACGCATCCTAATATCAAGAAACGCAAATCAGATGTGTTGGGCGATATTCCTGCAACAAGTGATGCATCGCGGAAATTAAATATCCTTGGAGAGGCAAGATTTAATGAAATACAACAAATTGCCCGCTTCCAGGGATGTGAATTATATCTGATAGATGTGCATTATGAAGATGCATTATATCAGGCATTTGTATTGCAACAAGATTTTCCGGATAATCCCTATCTCAAAAGGGTAATTGCTCAGGCATTGTATGGTTGGACAATTTACAAGAACGCAGGAACAACACCTACAGGTCATATTTATTTTAAAAAGGTAGAAGGCGAGTCGCAACAAGTATTTCACTTATTCAGTAAATTAAATGCAAAAGAATTTAATATTCTGGCATTGAAATACGCATGGGATGTACATCTCGCGGAGCCTGACAATAAGCAGATGACCAAGATATGTCAGCACCTTGGCAAACAACTCAGAAATGAACATGACATTGATTATGATAATTTCTTCACCGAAACGGAGGTGAAAAAGTTTATTGATGCCATGAATGCGAAAAATGACTCAACAGCCGTTCAACCTGTCGATTCTGTCGGCAAAACAAATGATACCAAAACAAGCAAATACGATAAAATTAAAAAGGAAAAAAATACTATCGACGAAAAAGCACCTTACTGGCGATTTGCATTTGCATCGGTAGATCATTCGGCAGAATTCAAAGCGCTGTTTGAGGAGGAAGAAGAATTGGTTGCAACAACTTCTAAAAAGAAGAAGAAATCGGAGTTCAATCTCGGATTAAAAGAATTGGTGATAGTAGATCCTGTTTATATCAGTATCGACGAACGAAGTAACAATCCTGTGCAGTACGAAGCTGCTGAAGATGCTAAGCTGAACCTTAAGGATAAAGTGAAAGCATCAGCAGACGAATTAAACTTGAAAGTGGAATACCTTGACCATACAAACATCGACGACAGAGATGTTGAAACCTTCAACGAAATGGCAGTGCTTAGTCGCTGGATAGAGGAGAAACTGACACATATTGATGAAGATATTTTTATCGAGACTTCCACAAATGACGAATTGCAGGAAATTGCAAAAAGCCTCGATATTGATCATTTTGCATGGATGGGGATCGTATCATTTACCGAATCAGAAGAGTATGTTGGTGCTAAGATATTTTTGTGCCTATATCTTCCATTGGCACCATTCCTGATTTATGACCTTGTTACACCTGATAGAAATACATTTTATTTTGCGCTTGTGGCAAATGCGGAAACAGGGAAACTCGAGATGCAATATTTTAACAGCAGCACACTTAATGATTCTAATGCTGCACAGAGTAGCAACATTTATTACATTCTTCAGCAAATCAAAGGTCGCAAGAAATGAAAAGGATAATTTTAGCATTATGTAGCCTCGCAATTTCCGCATCGGCGATTGCTCAGGTGCCGGGATATATGGGAAAACGCTTGCAGATTTATGCATCTGTTGAGCCAACGTTTGATTTCAGATACATCACTGACGGACTTGATTACTATTTACAACAACCCGAAGTAACCATTCCAACCGAATATGGTAATTATGGAATTGGTGTTACGCCCGGAGTGGGCATCGAGTATACCTTGAACAACACATTTGTAATGGGTGCCGATGTGAAATGGAAGCAGGCGAAGGCACAATTGCATATGTATTATAACACCGCTTCTAATCCGGATATTCCTTATGGATATCTGGGTGAAGGAAAAATATCCGGCATGTTAACCGGATTCTATTTCAAAATATACAGTCATCGCAAACATGGTTACATCGCTCCCATTGGCAGATATCATCAATTCGAAATTTTGACCGGGAAATTTTCGATGCAAGAAAGTGGATATAGTTCAACAGATTTCTATGCTGTTGACTATCAGGAATACTACAGTAACCTTAGTTTGCAAGCTTCAGAATTGACACCCGTTGCGTCACTGTCGCAATTGAATTTTGATCCGCATAGAATTAGTTATTTGCGCTATGTATTTGGCGGAGAAACAGTGCTTTTCGACAAGGTGCCGGCTGATATTGGTATTCAGTTTGCAATGCCTTTATCCTTCGTTCAGTATGGTGATTATGACAATGGAATAGATAAGGGCGGATATGATTATGCTTATACTGTTCGCAAAAGTATGAACGGTGCAATGGCAGTAGGTATCGTGATGCGCTTTGGTATATTCGCGATTTGATACATCATTACAATCTGTTTTTTTTTTCACGCAGAGACCAGAGGCGCAGAGGAATTCAAAACTCACCACTCACCACTCACCACTCACCTTCATCACCCTACTTCCCACCGAGCCAACATCACTGCGTAGGAGATAGATGCCGTTAGCTAATGAGGTCAGCGATATGGCGATGGATTGATTTCCTTTTCCTATCGTTTCTGAACGCCAAACAACGTTACCTGTCATGTCGGCGATATACCAGTTTGTTGCGCATGGTGCATCTGTGATTTGAAGATAAATGACATCGCTCG
>JAIBBA010000158.1 GCA_019694895.1 Chitinophagales bacterium | reverse complement strand
CCCATTTTCGGCAATGGTGATGTAGATACACCGGAAAAGGCACTGGAAATGAAAAATACTTATGGTGTCGATGGCATCATGATTGGCAGAGCTGCGATCGGGCATCCATGGGTGTTTCGTGAGATTAAGTACTTCTTAAATACCGGCGAACACCTGGCGGCGCCTACCATGGAGGAACGCGTAGAGGTATGTAAGAAACATCTGCTAAAATCGGTAGAATGGAAAGGTGAAGTGCTCGGCATTCTGGAAATGCGTCGACACTATACCAATTACTTTAAGGGCATACCGAATATCAAATCCTATCGCAACGAGCTCGTAAACTTAATGGATGTTGGAGCGCTGATGGAAGTAATGGATACCATTGCTCAACTGCCGGAAGAGGTAATGTAAATCGGCATGGCAACAAATTATTTCCTTAAGTGCCGGTATTTATGCCGTTTTGATTGCTTCAGCTAAAAATTATACCTCAACCTATTGCATTTTATTTAATTTTGGTCATTAAAATCACACAACCATGCTAGTACCGGTATTAATTATTATAGGCGTTTTAGCCTTAATCCTGATCGGACTTTATAACACACTTGTAAGTCGTAAAAATGGTGTCGAGAACGCCTTCGGTACCATAGATGCCATGTTGAAAAAGCGTTTCGATTTGCTGCCGAATCTGGTTGAAACAGTGAAGCAATACATGACCTATGAACAGGATACCCTCACCCGTATCGTAGAACTCCGCAACAGCGTACAATCCAATCCGGGCATGCCTGTTCAGGATCGTATGGATGCAGAAAATAAGCTTACGGGATTGCTTACCCAATTGCGTGTTGCCGTTGAAAACTATCCCGATTTGAAAGCGAATAACAGCTTTATTCAACTCCAAAGCACTTGGACAGAAATTGAAGAGCAGCTCTCGGCAGCCCGCAGAACTTACAATGCAGCAGTTACCGCGTATAATAATAGCGTGGAGATGTTCCCAACCAATATCATGGCAGGAATGATGAACTATCGCCGCAAAGAAGTGCTCGCAATTCCCGAAAGTGAGCGTCAATCGCCAAGTGCAAAGGATTTATTTAATAAAAATTAAGAAACTTTATCGCCGCAAATACGTTCTCATTTAGTGTAACGTAAAGGTGTATTTACTTGCCTGGTTTCCAACTGAACAAACTGCAATATCTTTGCGTTACAAACGTCAGTAAACAATAAAAAACAAACCAAATGATAGGAGCATATTTCATAGGTATTTTATTCATGGTTGCCGGTTTGATTATCGGCGGAGTATTGAGGAGTAAGTTCAAAAAATATTCAGAGATCCCTGTAAATGGCGGTCTCACCGGCAAGGACATCGCCGAGCGTATGCTTGCTGAAAATGGCATTTATGATGTTCAGGTAATCAGCGTTGGCGGGCAACTTACCGATCACTACAATCCAATGAATAAAACCATCAACCTCAGCGAAGGCGTTTACAATGTGTGTAGTATAGCTGCTGCAGCTGTTGCGGCCCATGAAACCGGACATGCTGTTCAACATGCCCGTCAGTACTCATGGTTGCAAATGCGCAGTAAAATGGTGCCTGTGGTGAGTATTTCATCGCAATGGCTTACATGGGTGTTGTTGGCAGGTATCCTGCTCATCAACTCATACCCGCAAATCCTATTAGCAGGAATCGTAATGTTTGCGCTTACAACCTTGTTCAGCTTTATCACCCTTCCGGTAGAAATTGATGCCAGTCGCAGGGCAATTGCCTGGTTACAAGGCTCTTCAGTTGCCGGAACCATGGAGATGTCGAAAGCAAAAGATGCCCTGAACTGGGCCGGTTACACTTACGTTGTAGCTGCCCTGGGTTCATTGGCTACCCTGTTGTACTATGTCATGATCTACATGAGCAGAAGGTAATCGGCGGCCAAAAGCTTTAAAATATTGATAAGGAGAGGTTTTGCCTCTCCTTTTTTATTACACTTCCAACTCGATTTACCAATATTTCCTAATTTGTGTAAAATTTGGAAATATTTATACAAGTTGCTAATTTCGTAATTTGTCCAAATATTTGATAAATTAGGAAATAATATGAGAAAATTAGAAAAGCCGCCTAACATTAATGATCCTGAATTAATGTTTGAAATGTTGGCGTTTTTCAGGGATCCGGCTTCACAGCGGTTGGTAAGCCAGTTGAACAATAAATATATCTACTGGGACAAGGTGCGGTATCAACCTGTTCAGGAAGGTTTCACGCAAGCGCATTTATGGGCTGCCATCAAAATGTCGAGAACGATAGAAGCAAAAGTTGTTCGTTTTGGCAGAAAGAAGTTTTTCTATAATCTCACGGATACCATCCAAAGGGGTTTACATGAATTTGACATGCATATGGGTGGGAACCTGGGGAGTCGGGGTTTGATTCCGGAGGAGGACAAAAAAAGATATCTGATAAGTTCTATTATGGAGGAAGCAATTGCATCCAGTCAGATAGAAGGTGCTGTTACATCCAGAAAAGTAGCACGGCAAATGCTGCTGGATGAAAGCAAGCCTCGGAATAAGTCGGAGCAAATGATACTCAACAATTTTATTACTATAAAGCACATCGTTGATATCAAAAACGAGCCCATTACAATAGAGCGACTGCTGCATATACATCAATTAATTTCCAACAAAACCCTTGACAATGAAAGTGATGAAGGGCGGTTTAGAGATCATGATGATATACATGTAGTGGATGTTACCGATGGCGAAATTGTATTCACGCCTCCTGCTCATGGTGAGGTGGAAGAAATGATGCGCGCATTAATCGATTTCTTTAATGAAGATGATCATACAACTTTTATTCATCCTATCATTAAAGGATGTATCATACATTTCATAATGGGATTCATTCATCCATTTGTCGACGGAAATGGGCGCACCGCTAGAGCTTTGTTTTATTGGTATTTGTTAAAGAAAGGATATTGGCTAACTGAGTATTTGTCAATTTCCAGGCTCATTATCAGGAGTAAACAGCAATATGCCATGTCGTTTTTGTATTGTGAGACGGATGAAAATGATCTTACTTATTTCCTGAATTATAAAATCAAAATGATGCAATTAGCCTATGCACATCTTCAGGATTATATTAAGAAGCAGATCCATGAAAAGAAACAACTGGTCGATTTTCAACGCATTGGCGGTGTGAACAACCGGCAGGCTCAAATATTGCTGTGGCTGTATGTCGATTCCAATGAAATTTTTAAGGTTAATACCATTGAAAACAGATTTGGCGTGTCTAATCAAACCGCGAGAACAGATCTGTATGGCCTAGTAGAATTGGGCTTTATGGAAGAGCTGACAATCAATAAAAAGGAACGTGCATTTATAAGATCTGCAAGCTTCCTCGACAGAATGGGCGAAAATTCGGATGTATTGTAGTTTGATTACTACTTTTTCATGCAAACTAAACTGCATGAAATAAGGTGACTTAATTAAATTAGTACGCCAAAATTTCGCTGAAAATCAATTACTTACGAAAGGGGTGTAGGAAAATTCGTTGATATTCCTTGGTTTTTCTGAGGGGTAAATCTATCTTTGCCGTCCCGTTTAAGACCGGGATAGCAATTTTTAAAACAAAACAAGTGGAAACGTTAAGCTATAAAACGATCTCGGCGAATCCTGCCACCGTTCAGCACGACTGGTGGGTGATCGATGCCGAAAACCAAACCCTGGGCCGTCTGAGCACCAAGGTGGCTGCCATTTTGCGTGGCAAAAACAAGCCGTATTTCACCCCTCATACAGATTGTGGGGATTTCGTAATTATCATCAATGCCGAAAAGGTGCGCCTTACCGGTAAAAAGATGTTAGAGAAAGAAATCGACTGGTATTCCGGTTATCCGGGTGGACGCAAGGTTGCCAATCCTAAAACTGTATTGGCAAATCAGCCACACAAACTGCTCGAACGCTCTATCAAAGGCATGTTGCCCCATAACAAATTGGGTTCTGCCATGTATAAGAAACTTTTCGTGTATGCAGGTTCTGAACACCCGCATGCTGCACAAAAACCTAAAACGTTAAAATAATCTACATGGACGTTATTAATACCGTTGGCAGAAGGAAAAACGCCATTGCTCGCGTATTTATGAAGAAAGGAAAAGGTAGCATTATCATCAATGGTAAAGACTACAAAGAGTATATCTCTGTTTCCCACCTTTTGCATAATATCACCGATCCACTGGAAACAGTTGGCATGAGCTCAGAATTCGACTTTACCATCAATGCTTCAGGCGGTGGTGTTAAAGGTCAGGCGGAAGCTATCAAAATGGGTATCGCCCGCGCACTCGTTGAATTCAACGCTGAATTGAAACCGGCACTCCGTGCTAAAGGATTCATGACACGCGACAGCCGTATGGTTGAACGCAAGAAATTCGGTCTTCGCAAAGCACGCCGTGCAACGCAATTCTCTAAACGTTAATCGATCAAGTACAGTAAGATGGAAAAAATTACATATAACGATCTTCTGGAAGCAGGCGTACACTTTGGCCACCTGCGTAAGAAATGGAACCCGAAGATGTTGCCTTATATCTTCATGGAGAAAAAAGGTATTCACATCATCGACCTCAATAAAACGCTCGAAAAACTCGATGAAGCTGCTGCTGCATTGAAAACTATCGCGCGCAGTGGTAAAAAGATTATGTTCGTTGCTACAAAAAAGCAAGCGAAAGAAATCATGGAAGAACAAGCTCGTCGCGTAGGTATGCCTTTCGCTACCGAACGTTGGCTTGGTGGTATGCTTACCAACTTCACCACTATTCGCAAAAGCATCAAAAAATTACAGGCTATCGATAAAATGTTGGTTGACGGTTCTGCAGAGAACATGACCAAAAAAGAACGCCTCGTACTCGGTCGCGAACGCGATAAACTTGAAAAAGTAATCGGTGGTGTTGCTCAGTTGAATCGTCTCCCTGCAGCATTGTTGATCGTTGATATCGGTCACGAACATATTGCAATCGCAGAAGCGCATCGCCTCAATATCACTACATTCGGAATGGTAGATACAAACTGCGATCCGAATAAAGTTGACTTCGCAGTTCCTGCAAACGACGACGCAGCGAAATCTATCGCTATCATCGTGAAGTATCTTACAGATGCTATTGTTGAAGGTCTCGAAGAACGCGCTAAGAGCAAAGAAGAAATGGATGAGGCTGCACGCGAACCGGAATTTGATGAGAATGGCGAAGAGATAAAAGTAAATATCAACGAAGAAGAAGGTCGTGATGGTCGCAAAGAAGGTGGAAACCGTTTCGGTAAAGGACCTCGCGGTGGCGGTGGTAACAAACCGGGAGGAAACCGTCGCCCAATGGCTCAACGCAAGAAATAATCGCCCGTTAGGGTTTTAATATCACATTAAACAAAACCCTTCCTCCCTCAGGCGGAAGGGTTTTTTAAATAAAAAAACACTCAATAATATGTCAGTAACAATAACTGCAAGTGATGTAAACAAACTGCGTCAGATTACCGGCGCCGGAATGATGGATTGTAAAAAAGCACTGAGCGAAACCGGTGGCGATTTCGATGCCGCTATCGACTACCTCCGCAAAAAAGGTCAGAAAGTAAGTGAAAAACGCGCCGATCGTGAAACGAATGAAGGTGTTGTAGTTGCCACTGTTTCAAGCGATAGCGCTTATGGAACTATTTTTGGTTTGGGTTGCGAAACGGACTTCGTTGCAAAAAATGAAGACTATGTGAATTTTGCAAAAGCAATTTCCGCAATCGCAATGGCTAATAAACCTGAAAGCAAAGAAGCATTACTCGCTTTGCCTTTCGAAAGCATTACCATCGCTGAAAAAATCGCTGAACAAGTTGGAAAAATTGGCGAAAAAATTGAAATCACTGATTACGCTTTGATTACCGGCGAACACGTTGTTGCTTATAACCACAGCAATGGTAAAGTTGGCGTTCTCGTTGCCATGAATAAAAAAGGCGATGCTATCGAAGCAGTTGGTAAAGATGTTACCATGCAGATCGCAGCAATGGCTCCTATTTCTATCGATAAAAACGATGTTCCTGAAGAGGTGAAAAATCGTGAAATGGAAATCGGCCGCGAACAAGCTCGTGCAGAAGGAAAACCGGAAGCCATCCTCGACAAGATTGCTGCCGGAAAATTGGAAGCATATTACAAAGATGCTACACTTCTTAACCAGAAATTTGTGAAAGACAACGCTAAATCTATCCGCGATGTATTAACAGGTGTTGAGAAAGATCTCACAGTTACTGCATTCAAACGCGTGGCTTTAGGCGCATAATATTCGATTACGTACAAATTCAGAAAGGCTGCCCCTCAACCGGCAGCCTTTTTTGTATAAAACATCATACAAAAGATGCATACAACCTTTATTGGTGGCTTTTCATCTATTTAATAATCGTAACTTTATACTTCCACAGGCGACCAATCATGAGAGGCACACACACAATCCTTCTTGTACTGGGGTTGCTTACCGCTTGCAGTCTATTCGCTGC
>JAIBBA010000157.1 GCA_019694895.1 Chitinophagales bacterium | reverse complement strand
CGTGTTTACAGAAGCATGGGCGATATGAGCAATGCACTTGATAAAGCTTCGGAGGTAATTAACACCGGATTTGCTTCCATGATAGACGGCGATCAGGTTTCCGATATTTATAATACAAAATTCTCTTCAGAAGCTATTTTCGAATTGGCATTTAACGCTCAAGACAAAAGTCAATTTAATGCGCTTACCTATGCAAGAGAGGATGCCCTCCGCAGTGAGGTCTCTTTTTTAGCTGCCGCTGATCTTAACGATTTTTTTGCAGGAAGACCTGATGATTTCCGGGCACCATTGTTGAATTTTACCGGTAATGACGTTAGTATTGAACCCGATGGAAGAACTGAAAAATACCGCGGAGAAATTTTTCAGGATAATAGCGCCTTCATTATGCGTGCTGCTGAAATGTACCTCATCATGATCGAGGCGAAAGGATATCCCGCCGGTGTTACTGATATGATAAGTTTCACCTTGAATCGTGGGGTTACCTCGGTCGACCTAACTTCCTCTGAAGCATTCGAACAAGCATTAATGAATGAACGTCGGGCGGAATTAAATTTCGAGGGCGACAGATATTTCGACCTGGCACATTTTGGAAAAGTATCTGAGATATTAGGTGATGAAGTATTGCCTTGTTTGCCAATTCCAAACAGAGAAATTGGTGCAAATGGCGGACTGCTTGAACAATATCCCGGATACTGATCGTTAACATTAATAATTAAAAAACATTGACCAATAGTTTTCGAAGTATACATCCTTTTGATCAGCATGTGATTGCTGAATATCCACTCATGGATGCAAAAGCGGTGGATACTGTTTTGATGCACAGCGCTGATGCTTTTAAACATTGGCGGCGCACTTCAATGCAATTGCGTGCCGATTTATTGTTGCGCCTTGCAGTTGTGTTGCGTGAAAACAAAGATGTTTACGCGAAAATAATTTCCCTCGAGATGGGGAAGCTATTTAAAGAAGCACAAGGGGAAGTAGAAAAGTGTGCATGGAATTGTGTGTACTATGCAGAAAATGGTGCCGCAATGATTAATCCTGAACCTGCACCGGCAGATGGTAGCGAAAGCTATGTAGTATTCGAACCTATAGGTGCAGTTTTTGCCATCATGCCATGGAATTTTCCATTTTGGCAGGTATTTCGTTTTGCAGCACCGGTATTGCTTGGTGGAAATACCATTATATTAAAGCACGCACCAAATGTTACCGGTTGCGCTATCGCCATGCAACAAATATTTTTGGATGCCGGATTCCCTGAGCATGTTTTTCAAACCGTGGTAATAGATGTTGATCTTGTAGAAAACATCATTGCACATGAAATCGTTCAAGGCGTTACACTAACAGGGAGTGAGCGAGCCGGAAGTGCAGTTGCTTCTTTGGCAGGAAAACATCTTAAAAAAACTGTTCTCGAACTCGGCGGAAGCGATGCGCTTATTGTATTAAATGATGCCGATGTAAATCTGGCTGCTAAGGTGGCATTGCAGAGCAGGTTCCAAAATGCAGGTCAAAGTTGCATTGCGTCAAAGCGTTTTATTGTGGAGGAAAAAATCAGACCCGATTTTATTCAGGCACTCATCAATGGAATTTCCGCAATGAAACAAGGTGATCCTTTCAATGCCGATACCACAATTGGGCCAATGGCACGCATGGATCTGGCGGCACAATTGGAGTCGCAATTGCAGATTTCTTTGCGAAAAGGTGCGGGACTGCTTGCAGGCGGCGCGCGCAAAGGAGCAAATTTTTTGCCTTCAGTGCTCGATCATGTGGGAAAAGGAATGCCCGCATTTGATGAAGAATTGTTCGGTCCAATTGCAGCTGTGATTTCCGCAGCTAATGCCGAAGAGGCAATAGCCATGGCAAATGATTCCCGTTATGGACTAGGGGCCTCGATTTTCACACAAGATATGGATAAAGCAAAACATTACGCGCGACAAATTGAATCGGGAAGTGTGTTTGTAAATGCATTGGTGAAATCAGATCCACGCATTCCTTTTGGTGGTATTAAGCGATCAGGATATGGTCGAGAATTATCACATTTCGGAATGAAAGAATTTATGAATATTAAAACCATTTATATTGCATGAGTACTGAAGTAGTTATGAATAAAACAGCATCACTATATGAGCGAAGAAAGCAATTGGTGCCGAATGCATTGGGGATTTTTAATCCATCAAGCATTTCCCATGCTTCAGGCGCCATTGTTTATGATGCGGATGGCAGAGCCTTGATCGACTTTGCAGGAGGTATCGGTGTTTTGAATGCCGGCCATTGTCCGGAACCTGTTGTGCGTGCTATTCAGCAGCAGGCAGAGAAATTTATTCATGCATGTTTTAATGTTTCCATTTATGAGCAATATCTCGATGCGGCTCAACACATGATCGACATATTGCCTCATGGCGATGCTACAAAAATCATGTTCACGAACAGCGGTGCGGAAGCAATTGAGAATGCAATTAAAATCGCACGTCAGGCTACAGGAAGATCTGCAGTGATTGCTTATACCCAGGCATTTCATGGAAGAACGCTAATGGCTGCCACACTCACAAGTAAGGTGGGTTATAAAACCGGATTTGGTCCTTATGCGCCTGAAATTTATCGCATTGATTTTCCGGCATTTGCAGCATATGAGGGGCCATTGGATGAAGATTCATTCAGCGATTTACATATCGAAAATTTGCGCTCGTTTTTTAATACGCATATTCCTGCTAAACAAGTGGCTGCCATTATTCTTGAACCTGTTCAAGGTGAAGGTGGATTTCATGTGGTGCCGAAACATTATTTACAGCAGCTAAGAAACCTCTGCAATGAACATGGTATTGTGCTCATATTGGATGAGGTGCAAACAGGTTTTGGTCGCACAGGTTCTTGGGGCGCGTATCAACAATTGGGTGTAATACCAGATATCTCAACCTGGGCGAAAAGTATGGGAAGTGGAATGCCGGTCGGTGCTGTGATGGGAAAAGCCCATATCATGGATGCCGCAATTGCCGGAACAATTGGTGGTACTTACCTGGGTAATCCTTTATGCATGGTTGCCGTAAGCGCTACCATAAATTATATGAAGGAAATCGATATTAATGCAAAAGGCATGCACGTGGGCAGCATCATCAGAAAGCGATTTATGCAATTGCGTGATAATTATCCGCAACATATTTCCAGTGTGCGTGGAATGGGTGCCATGATGGCATTCGAATTATCGTATGATGGCGATATCCGCAAACCCAATGGTGATCTCTGTAAAAAAATCACGCAACGCTGTTACGAAAATGGTGTGATTGCAATCAGCTCCGGCATACATGGAAATGTGATCCGCAACCTCGCCCCTCTGGTAATTACTGATGAACAACTCGAGCGTGGACTGGATATTTTGGAAGAAGCTGTTGCCTATTATTGTAAATAAATTCAAGCATGCAGTTTAAACAATATATTAATGGCGCCTGGTGCGATGCACAAAATGCCGGCACACTAAACGTAATTGATCCCGCTAATGGTGAGTATGTGCAAACTGTGCCTTACGGCGATGGCAATGATACTACAATTGCCATTGATGCGGCACATGATGCATTTAGAACATGGAAGAAAATGTCGCCATGGACAAGAGCTGATATCCTGCAAAAAACAGCGAATTATATCCGCCAACATATTGTTGAATTTGCAACTTTAATGGTCAGAGAAAGTGGTAAACCGCTGGCTGAAGCGAAAGGCGAATGGACCGTTGCCGCAAATTTATTCGAATGGTATGCCGAAGAAGGCAAACGTGCTTATGGCACTGTAATTCCATCGGCAAGAACAGATAAACGCATGCAGGTAATTCTGCAGCCTATGGGTGTTATCGGTGTCATTACTGCCTGGAATTTCCCTGCTTATAATCCTGCCCGTGCCTGGGCTGCTGCATTAGCCGCCGGTTGTACCATAGTTGCTAAAGTGAGCGAGTTTACACCTCTTTCCGGCATGCTCTTAATAAATGCGCTCGAAGCATCGGGAATTCCTAAAGGCGTTGTCAACCTTGTAAATGGCGATGCTGCTAATACAGGAAAAATATTATTGCAAGATGCACGTGTGCGAAAAATTAGTTTTACAGGAAGTACTCGCGTAGGCAAAATATTAATGAGTGGTGCTGCCGAAACAAATACGAAACTTGCCCTCGAACTTGGAGGCAACGCTCCGGTAATTATTATGCCTGATGTCGATATAGATCATGTTGCAAAAACAGCTGTGGCAGGTAGATTTAGAAATTGCGGACAAGTATGCATCGCACCACAACGATTTTTTGTACATGCCGATATAATTGACGCCTTTCAGGAACGCGTTGTCTACTATACCGCGCAATTAAATGTTGGTCACGGTCTTGAGCCGGAAACGCGCATCGGACCATTGATCAATAGCATTCAACAAGATCATGTTTTGTCAATAATCACCGAGGCTAAAGCGGAAGGAAATGAAGTATTGACAGGAGGTCATAGCATAGCAGGCGGACATTTTGTTGCGCCAACTGTAATTCGCGTAAAAAATGTAGCATCCGTATTTTATGATCGAGAGATATTTGGTCCGGTTATGCCGTTGATTCCATTCAATGATATCGATGAGGTAATTAAATCGGCAAATGAAACACCTTATGGATTGGCAGCTTATGTATGGACGAACAATATCAATCACGCCACCTATATCAGTGAAGCATTGGAATTTGGTATTGTCGGCATAAATGAATGGGCCGCTCATGCTACTGAAGCGCCATTTGGTGGCTGGAAACAAAGCGGTTTAGGTCATGAAAGCGGTAGAGAAGGCTTGTTGGAATACATGGAAAAGAAATTAATCAGTATCGGCGGACTATGAAGTCTAGACTACACCAATAGCAGTCTAAACTGAAAAAATGCAAAAACACACCTGAAATGGAACACCTGGCAACAGATTACGGATGGCTGGCACTGATACCACCTTTAGTGGTGATCATCGTTTCCATCATGCTCAAATCATCATTCGAAGGTTTGCTCATCGGTTGCGTAACAGGATTTATCATCGTCGACGGCTGGGGATTTTTTGATGGATTTATCACTTCATTATACGCAGTAATGCAATCAACAGACACCATCTGGGTTATTGTTGTTTGCGGATTGTATGGCTCCGTTATGGCAATGATGATTCGCAGTGGTGGCGCCATGCAATTTGGTGAACGCATGTTGCGATACATGAAAACAAAACGTCAGGCATTAATGGGCACATGGTTGCTGGGCATTTTTGTTTTCATCGACGACTATCTCAGCGCACTCACAACAGGTATCACCATGCGTGCTGTTACAGATAAATTTAAAATCCCTAGAGAATATCTGGCATATATTGTAAATACCTTATCGCCACCATTATGTGTTATCGTGCCGATTTCAACGTGGACATTATTTATTGGCGTACAACTCGAAAATTCCGGATTTGCCGCTGAAGGTCAAGGGCTGCAGAAATATATGAGTGTTATTCCCTTCGTTGCCTACGGATGGATATCTATATTCATAGTACCGCTTTTTATTTACGGAATTTTACCTCATTTCAAAAAGATGAAGCAAGCAATTGCGCGTGCTGAGGAAACAGGGTTAACCGTACCTGTTGGTATTAAATTGTCGACAGTGCAATTTGAAACATTTCCGGGACTGGTACATCCAAAGGCGCGATATTTTTTATTACCTATGATCGTTGTATTAGGTGCTACAGTTGCCTTTCAGGATCCGTCGGTGCCCGGAATTGAAATTGATGCGCTAAAAGGTGTGATCATAGGTGTGGCATTTACATTCTTTTATTTTCTATATATGAAGCTGTCGAATGTACAACAACTAACAGAAACAATTTTCAGCGGATTTAACTCAATGTTGTTTGCACTGGCACTTGTTGTAGTGTCGCTGATGTTGAAGGACGTCGGTGATAAAATGGGACTTACACAATATGTCATAAATAGTGTTACTCCCTATGTCAGCAGTGCATTTTTGCCGGTGTCGATTTTTATTGCATTGAGTTTAATATCCTTTACTACCGGTTCAAGCTGGGGATTATATGTAGTGGCAATTCCTATTGTAATTCCGCTTGCGCAAAGTATTGATTCAAATGTACTATTGAATATCGGCGCTATAATCAGTGCCGGTGTGTTTGGCGCCAATGCATGTTTGTATTCCGATGCCACAGTGCTCACATCGCAGAGTTGTGAAACAAATAATATGCAACATGGAGTATCTCAATTGCCTTATGCACTCACCTCTTGGGGTGTGAGTGTGTTGGCATATATTATTTTGGGATATGTAATGGCGTAAAGAAATTGTAATGGAGATTATTAACGAAATAATAAGTGGGAACATCATCATCACACATACCCGTGCTGAACACGCCCAAGCATTGGAAGATTTGCAATACATAGTATTTCCTAATCTTGCTGAAGATGAAATCCTGCATAAAGCACATTACCTGAAGCATTTGGAAATATTTCCTGAAGGTCAATTAGTGGCATTGCATAACG
>JAIBBA010000045.1 GCA_019694895.1 Chitinophagales bacterium | reverse complement strand
GTCTCTGCGCCTCTGCGTGAAACAAACACACACCACAAACACGTACCACCAATTACCTGATTACATGGTATATTTGTGAACAGGCAACAGCATGAAACGTGTTGCAATCAAATATGCATCCAACAATCATAAAAAATGCACGCATCGTCAATGAAGGAGAAATTCTTGAAGGCGATGTTCTCATACATAAAGGCAGAATAGAAAAAATCGGTGGTATTGTACAAGTCAGTGCTGCATCAACCGAAATAGATGCAACAGGGAAATTCCTGATGCCCGGTATTATTGACGACCAAGTGCATTTTCGCGAGCCCGGACTCACGCATAAAGCTGATCTCTTTTCCGAAAGCAGAGCTTGTGTTGCGGGTGGTGTAACCTCATTTATGGATATGCCCAATGTGAATCCTCCGAGTTTGACACAGGAATTGCTTGCACAGCGCTACGCGTTGGCATCGACAAAAAGTGTTGCCAATTATTCATTTTACATGGGTGTGAGCAACGACAATGCCGATGAAGTATTGAGAACCGATCCGGCAACTGTTTGCGGAATAAAAATCTTCATGGGTTCTTCAACAGGTAACATGTTGGTTGATGACGCTGCTACACTAGAGCGCATTTTTTCTCAGGCTCCTGTGTTAATCGCAACACATTGTGAAGACGAAGCAACCATTATACACAATTTGGAAGCTGCCAAAGCTACTTATGGAGAAGATATTCCGGTGCATATGCATCCGATTATCCGCAATGAAGAAGCCTGTTATCGTTCATCTTCATTTGCTGTTTCACTTGCTAAAAAACACAATACGAGATTACATATATTGCATATCAGTACTGCAGAAGAACTTGCCTTATTTACCAACGAAATCCCTCTTGAACAGAAAAGAATTACCGCTGAAGCATGTGTGCATCATATGTATTTCGACAGCAATGATTATGCGCAATTGGGAGCACGCATCAAGTGGAATCCTGCGGTAAAAGGTCCAAGACATAAGCCTGCAATTTTTGATGCCGTAGTGAATGATGTCATCGATGTGATTGCCACAGACCATGCACCCCACACCCTTGAAGAGAAAGCAAATAAGTATGTGAAATGCCCGGGAGGAGCGCCCATGGTGCAACATAGTTTGCAGGTGATGTTGAGTTTTTATTTCGATGGGAAAATTTCTCTGGAAAAAATCGCGAAGAAAATGAGTCACGATGTTGCCACCTGTTTTAATATTAAGGACAGAGGATTTATTCGCGAAGGATATTTTGCTGATATGTTTTTACTTGATACTGATAAAAGCATTGTTGTATCGAAAAATAATATCATTGCCAAATGCGGCTGGAGCCCGCTGGAGGGACGTACTATGCGCGGTGTGATAACAGATACATTCGTAAATGGCGATCATGTATTCAGCAATGGTATGGTGAACGACGGTGTTCGCGGCATGCGATTGGCTTTTAATAGATGAGGATGACGATAAACCAAAATTAAAATGGCGACTTGATAATTTCAAATCGCCATTTTTTATGTTAATGTAGTAATTACTTTTTACCTTTTTTCTGTTGCTCACGAATTTGTTGCGATTGTTTCATGGCATCTTCGAGACGTTTTGCAAATCCGGATTTTGCTTTTTCAGGTTTTGATTTGTTTTCCTGAATGCGACGATGAATTTCTTCATCATTGATCAGGAATTTTCTGATTGCCCATTGCTGTCCGAAAGTGGTAAGGTTACTTACGAAGTAATAATATGTTAAGGCTGCAGGTGAACTATTCAGGAAGAAGAAAAAGAAAACTGGTGTGATATATTGCACCGTTTTCATCGGGCCTGTAAGTTGAGAAGTATTCTGCATATTCATGCGCATGTACAGAATGCTGCTGATAGTCATCAGAATACAGAAAATACTGATATGTGTGCCAATGAATGGAATATTAGTGCCCCAATGAATGATATCATCGTAAGTCGACATGTCATCAGCCCACAAGAATGATTGTTGACGCAATTGTATTGTTCCGGGGAATAAGCGGAACATCGCGATGAGAATTGGCATCGACAGCAGGGTAGGGATACAACCTCCTAATGGATTCACACCTGCTTTGCGGAACAATTTCATTTGTTCAGCACCTAATTTAGCCTGATCATCACCATATTTTTCGCGTAATTCGGCAACTTCAGGATTGAGCACACGCATCTTCGCCATAGATAAATAAGAGCGGTAGGTAAGCGGCGACAATGCCAGTTTCAGAATCAAGGTCATCAACAAAATGATCAGTCCATAGTTGCTGATCATACCGCTCAGCCAATGGAACAAAGGCATAATAGCTGTTTTGTTAATCCAACCGATAAATCCTGAACCCGTTGGAATAATAGTTTCAATACCGAGATCAAGTGCTTTTAACTCGTCGTATTGATTTGGGGCAAGATACCATTGCATGGGAAACTCATAGGAATCTTTGCCATTAAATGTGAGGTATAATTCGGTATTACAACGCTTCACAAATCGAGAAGTATCATCGGCAAAAATGTCGATCTTGCCATTTTTCTCAAAGCTCTCTTTTGCAATAAGAGTGGCATTAAAAAATTGTTGCTGACAGCTCACCCATTTAATGCGATCTTCAAATTTGAGATCGCCATTGGTGTTTTTGTAGTCAACATCGCCATCTTCTGTTCCGAAATATAATTTAGAATACTGACGCTCGTATTTGATATTTTTTTCCTGCTCCTGCATTTCATTTCTCCAATTGAGAATGATAACAGGGTCGCGACCTGGAATTACATTGCGGAATCCGTTGAAACGCACATTGTAATCAACCAGATATTCGGTATTTGTGAAGCTGTAAATCTGCTCTAAAGATGCGCCATTGCTTAGTTTGGCGGTATAGGTAAGTGTTTTGCCATCTGATGAAAGGGAAGGAGTGAAATACATCTCTTCCGTATTCATCATCTTATTGTCTTCATAATAAAAGTTATAGTTAAAGCGATTATTGTCGCCACCAATTACATCTACCAATCCGCCGTGATAATTTTTATGATCCTTTATTTCAGCCTGAACAATGCGACCACCTTTGTTAGATAATTTAAGTATGAGCTTATCATTTTCAAGTGTGGTAATTTCTTCTTTTCCCTGCATTACAGGTGTAAAAGAGCCAAATACATTTGCGCGTTGCACTGCTGCCAATGAATCCTCGAGACGTTTTGCCTCTTCGGGTTTCATTTTGTTTTTCAGGCTATCGGGAAGTGCAGAAATGGTTGTTTCCTGTTTGGCGGTTTCCTTGGGTAATTCCAATTTCGCCAGCGAGTCCTGCACCCGTTTGATGGAATCTTCGGTTTGTTGCTTGGCTGCTTCTGCTACACGAGCATTATCTGCATAGCGGCTTTGTACGAAGAAGAACGCTATAATGAGCGCTCCCAGCAATACAAACCCGATGACATTATTACGATCCATTATACTGTTAAATTGAGCGGCAAAGTTACATCAAATCGCTGATGTAGCCTATATAAAGCCCGGAAGCCCTGAAATACCTATTCTGCCTTGGTTTTAAGTGATGACGATCAGCGCATAAAAACATTGTTAAAAGCTCAATTTTCAAGCTGGAAGTTCCGTAATGACCTTGAGACCTGATGTTATGCCGGAAGCCTGGTTATCAGCGAATGACTTAGTTTTTAGGGCCTTTTTCCTTGAAATCCATTGCCGCCTTCACAAATGAAACAAACAACGGATGCGGATTTTCTACGGTTGATTTTAATTCCGGATGGAACTGAACACCGATGAAATAAGGATGGTCGCGCAACTCAACAATCTCTACAAGATTTTGTTGCGGATTCACACCTGTTGCCATCATACCTTTTGCTTCATAATCTTTTAAATATTCATTGTTGAATTCATAGCGATGGCGATGTCGCTCGCTGATGTTTTGTGATTTATAGATATCAAAAGCTTTAGTCTTTTTATACAACCTGCAATCATATGCTCCCAAACGCATGGTGCCGCCTTTTTCGGTAACATGTTTCTGTTCTTCCATCAGGTCGATAACAGGATGTTTTGTTTTGGGATTCATTTCTGTGCTGTGCGCATCTTTCATCTTCAACACATTGCGTGCAAATTCAATTACTGCACATTGCATGCCGAGACAAATGCCGAAGAATGGAATTTTATGCTCACGCACATATTGTATTGCCGTGATCTTACCTTCAATACCGCGATCGCCGAAGCCCGGAGCCACCAGCACACCATCAAGGTCGCTGAGTTTTTCGGCGACATTCTGCGGGGTGATATGCTCGCTTTGAATACTGATCACCTGTACCTTACATTCATTTTCAGCACCTGCATGAATAAAGGATTCCAGAATGGATTTATAGGCATCCTGTAATTCAACGTATTTACCAACAAGACCGATGCGCACCGATGCTGTAGGATTCTTCAATCGCGATAGGAATGCCTTCCAATTCTTCAGGTCCGGTTCGTGTTTTTTCGGCAATTTTAATTTTGCAAGTACAATATCATCGGCACCTTCTTCCAGCAAATTCAATGGCACATCATAAATAGTCTTTACATCGGCTGCTTCGAGAACTGAATTGATATTTACATTACAAAAAAGTGCGATTTTCCTGCGCAACTCTTTTGGCAATGGATGCTCGGTTCTGCATACAAGAATATCGGCCTGCAAACCACTTTCGAGCAACATCTTTACAGAGTGCTGCGTGGGTTTAGTCTTTAGTTCATGTGCCGATTGCAAATAGGGAACAAGCGTGAGATGTATTACGATACAACGGCTGTCGCCCAGTTTCCATTTCAACTGACGAACTGCTTCGATATATGGTAAAGACTCAATATCACCCACAGTACCGCCGATCTCAGTGATCACGATATCATTTTCTCCGTTTTCACCCAACACAAGCATCCGTCGTTGTATCTCGTCGGTGATATGTGGAATAACCTGCACAGTCTTACCTAAAAATTCTCCCTCGCGCTCTCGGGTGATCACACTCAGATAAACGGCACCTGTAGTCACGTTGTTGGCCTGCGAGGTTTCCACTCCCAGGAATCGTTCGTAATGGCCAAGGTCAAGGTCAGTTTCGGCACCATCTTCGGTAACGTAACATTCGCCGTGCTCATACGGATTCAAGGTACCCGGATCCACGTTAATGTATGGATCGAATTTTTGAATGGTCACACGAAAACCGCGTGCTTGTAAAAGTTTAGCTAATGATGCTGAAAAGATCCCCTTACCGAGCGAAGATGTAACGCCTCCCGTAACGAAGATATAGCGAGCTTGTTCTTTCTTCATAACGGGCTTTAAAGGTAGGGTGAAAATCACAATGTTAAAACTCTTCGAGGGTGCAGTTTAACACATTGCAACGGCGTTTTACAGGCCGCTTTCCTCTGAAATCCTACGCCTGTGCGGAAAAATGATGAGGGTAAGATGTTGAGAACATTCTGCCATCCCTCCCAACGAAAGGAATGGATCCTTACCTTCATTGGATGAGCCTCCTCCGAATAACCCGATCGATCGCCATACCTGTGTGCGCAGGTTTTTTGTTCTCAGGTTGTGGATTGCTGCTATCATATGTGTTCAGACCTTGCAATGTGGAGATCAACGAACGGTATATCAAAGCCTCCTGCGGACTCACTAATGGAGCCTATTTCGAGGAATTGCTTGTTGACAGTATGCTGGAAGAGGGAATTCCGGCAAAGTATAGGATACTTTCTCAATTTGAATGCTCCTATCAATCTGATGATGAAATACGGAAAGAGTGGCCGAATAAATTGTATTTCAAAAAAACAAATGATCACTATGTTTGGCGTGCTGATACATTGGATCAAATCAGGCTGGCTGCAGAAACAGGTTATGGTCGAGATCTGTTTAAAGTTGATACCCTGACGGGTGATACCATAGCCGTAAATATGGGATATTTTGTTTTCAATGAAGCATCCTATACATCATGCCCGGTTCCATTCAAACCAAAGACATGGTATTTTCTAAGCATCATGCAGCCCGATCTATTAGGCGTCTATTTGTATGTTGATGAGCACAAGCATTTCCATGTTTATGAACAGGAAAGTGGCGTTTCTCCAATATGATCAGAAAATGACTAATTTTTCTATTGCAGAGTTGCCTGATGGATCTTTTGCTTCGATGTAATATATGCCAAGTAGTTTAAAAATTCAAAAAAAATGGCAGTTGTATTCTTGTTTGTAATTTTACAACGCTAGGTAATTTAATTGCAAATTGAATTAGCTTGATATTGAAAGAAAGTGAATGCCAACTCAAAGGCTAATATGAGGTTGCAACGCTAACCTATTCTATTTAAAATATTACACCTCACTTTAATCGCATGTAGGTCAAGTCCATGAACTATTTGTTGTCGGTTTTCTCTCTGATTTTATGTTAGTAAATTTTGATTAGGTTTTGTTTGTAATGACATAATTAGATTGGAAAAAGCCAAGGCCCCGAATGAAATTCGAGCCCTTGGCAATACCTGTGAAAACTAAGCTATATTTAAATTAATTCTTATGGCGTGGTTGGAAATGATTTTAGTTACTTCATTTTCACTAGAACTTCGCTATCTCGTAAAACATTATTTGATTTAATCAAAACATTGTAGCTGCCAACAGGAAGGTTGGAAATATCTATACGCTGACCTTCAACCACTTGCGTAGATAATACATTAGCACCATAACTGTTATATACCTCAACGTCTAATAGAGTTGCTACCATTTCCTCTGAATTAATTTGTTGGATGTAAAAATTGCTTGAGGTGGGGTTGGGATAAATGGCGAAAACATCCTTGTTTTCCCCTAGTCGATAGTTTACATCAATGTTAATTGTGAAGTAGCCGAGTGAGTATTTTGGAACTACGACACAAGCCGCACCGGAAACTCCGACAGGACAATCGGTACTAGCGAGCCCGTTCAATATATCATTTTCATCTGTTTCAATTGAATACATATTGCCACTACCCCCAGCTTGGCAGTCGTACCAATTATTGAAATTGTATAGGGAACATTTCCCTGAAGTTGTATATGGGACATTTGCATTCATAAAATTAATTGTACCTCCATACAAATTTACAGATACAGCCCCTGGGAATAGCTGATAAACTAATCCTGGATTGAAGCCAAATGTTTGATCAACATCCTTAACATTAGTATAAAAAACAATAAGCTTAGGGTCTGATGGATTTCCATTATAAAAGACAGTTGGCGGGATATTGTAATTGACAGGCGTGCCTACATAAGCTAATGCTGTGCTTCTCAGATATACTAAATCGTCCATACTTATCTTATTCAACAATTGCATTGCATAGTATGTCAACCGCCTCAAATAATATGAATTATCAAGGCAATCTCCATCACTGGAACAATCAACAGTACCGCCATCGCAAGGAGCTATGGCACTTATTTCATCTAGACCCATTATTGCTTGTTCATCTTGACTTGCTGTGTTCATTAATGCAATTTGCGTGCCGCTCAAAAATGATTGCAAGGTAGTGCTTGAAAGGTAATTTGGTCTATAGCTAATGCCAGCATTTGATTTAACATTCCATAGAACCCAATTCCACAAGCCTTCAGCATGGGCAAAGGTATTTAGAATTGATCCAACATATTCAACTTGCGCATCAGTAACCCTTTCATCACTATTAATATTGTACTCTGTATACCAAATGTCCTTCATTTCAGGCCCAACATCAGTAGTGCTGAATTTAAGGTGTGCCTTGTGAAAATCCATAGCCTCTTTTAAGCCGGAGGTAACAAAGCTTCTAAAATTTCCAACTGCAGGTGTATCCCATATGCCATCAGCATCTGTGTCTATTACAGGAAATCCCATTATGCCATCAAAGGCGCACTTAAGCCTGGTGTCATATGAAGCGTATGTCCACGGTGTGCCATAAGTTACACCGTCAAGGCATAAAGGAATGCTGAGCCAATTGGTATTACACAGTTCAATAGCGTCTGTAGGCACATTTGTTGGTGTGTAATATGGATGCAGAATCACAGCGTCAAATTTATAGGTAGAGGTCATTGGAATCTGTGCTGAATATTTTGCAGCTAATTGGTCATTCCACAAGGGATATGTGCAGTCAGCACAAGGATCTGCACCTCACATATTTAGGGTGTTCGAAGTATCGCTTTCATCGGTAATAAATACATATTCCCCACAGTTTGGCAAATTATGAGCAGGCAATCCAAGTGGGATATTAGCTGTGGAAGGGTCGCCTTTCAATACGCCTAAATAATCATGGTCCAATAATACATCACTTGGCAATACAAGTGATAAATCGAAATCACTAAAGTACATACCATCACCGGTTGGGTCGCCCGGATCGCCATCATCGGGATCCACTCCGATAGAAAAATCATCATAGTTAAAACCATTTATATAATCCCAATAGTGAATGAATTTGGGAACAAATCCGTTATCCCTAAAGCCTAAAAGGTCTTCAGCCCATCCAAAATACACTTCATTTCCAATCTCAATTCCGGCCAAGTCTATGCCATTATCGTCTTTCAGATAGGTGGCAATATTTTTGCAGTTAGTAGCTGATTCACTTAAAATATTAAGACATAGCATTACGCTCACACTCTGGCCAGGGTTCTCTGATTCTATTTTGTTGACTAAGTGAATCAACTGATTAATATACAATGGTTGTTCCGAATATTCATCAAAGGCGGGATCGGTTGGATCGTATATCGGTTGTTCTTCCCACTTATGGTAGAAATCTTCAAAGGAATTTTTATATCGGTCTGAAAGATACCATGATGTAAGCGTATTAAGTTGACCATCATCGTTCATGTCGTCTGAGATACTAAATGGAATTGCCCCAGGTGTATCATCAAAAAGGGGCGGAGCATCTATATCATTATCCGTGTTATCAAAAAAAGGAATTATACGTTCTATACAAAATCCATATCCTCCATTCATCATAGTGCCGGATGTGTTGAATGGATCATTTGGCGCGGTTCTAGCTGAACCTAATAACTCCATGAATCTACTTCCTTGCCCGCTAAAAACACGCAAGGTTGTCGGGCACAGCTCGCTTAAGTAGTCCCAAGGATTTTCACCGGAAGTGTATTTTGGCAGGTCGACATACTCATTTGCGTGACCGGGCTCAAACATATCAGTAACATTTATTCCAAGTAGTCCTTGTTCTACAGGGAACGTTTGATTACTGAGTATTATTTTCATAGGAGAGGCTTCATAGCGGAATGATAAGGCAGATGTATCCAACAGCGGCGTAGCATAAATTGTGTATATGGTATCCGCACCAATTACATACATGTCGATGGTATCGCCCTCAGAAAACGCAGCCGTGAACTCAATAGTATCAACAAAAGTAGAATCCGGTGATAAAACATTAGAAATTATCTCTTTGGTTTCTATAAATAAATTACCTCGGCCATATAAATTAAAATGAAATGAGCAAAAAAACAGGAACGAAAAAAGCGAACCGACAAGGTAATAATAAACATGATGCTTGAATGTCCGCATACTGAGAAAGGTAGATTTACAAATGGGATTTTTCATGATTTGTGTTTTATGGAATTAACTGAATTAAACAATAGAAAGAACGGAATTTTATACTATATCCAGGGAATAGATATTATGCCCATTGAATATTTGTGTTATCCAAATTTAATAAATTATATTACTGTTTGTTAAAATCTTTTAGTATTTTGGTGAAATAATTTCAATAAATGAAAGAAAAACTATTTCTTTTATCATTATTTACGGTGTTTTGGGGGTGTTTATATGCACAAGCCCCTGATATTCAATGGACTAAGTGCCTTGGTGGCTCTTCTTGGGATGAGGGTTCGGCATGTGTGCAAACTCCTGATAGTGGAGTAGTTGTAGCCGGCTATAGGGCCTCATTCGATGGAGACTGTATTGATTGCCCAGATTATGGGTATGCCTTTGTTGTAAAACTCGATTCAAGTGGTGAAATAATTTGGGAAAAATGCTATGGTGGAACCACAGGAGAAGATATAAAGTCAATTATTAATACTACTGATGGGGGACTGATTTTTGCTGGTTATACTCTTTCTAATGATGAAGATGTGACTGGGAATCACGGTTTGAGTGATTATTGGGTGGTAAAAACGGATGCCTTAGGAAATCTAGAATGGCAAAAATGTTATGGAGGAAGTGGTAGCGACATAGCGAGATCTATTGTTCAGACAATTGATGGAGGGTATATAATTTTAGGGAGGGTAACTAGTGAGGATGGAGATGTGTCAGGGCATCATGGTGTTGATTCCAATAATGATTACTGGGTAGTAAAAATTAGTGAATTAGGCGAGATTGAATGGGAAAAAACTTTAGGTGGATCAGATGAGGATTGGGGTGAATCAATTATTCAGTCTCAAGATGGTGGATTTATTTGCGCTGGATATTCAAATTCTGACGATGGAGATATAGTTGGTTTTCATCTATATAGCGACTATTGGATCCTAAAATTGAACAATGAAGGCGAATTATTATGGCAGCACGATTTTGGAGGGTCTAGTTCTGATAATGCTTATGCATTGTTAGAGGATGAAAATGGAGATATAATAGTATCAGGTGTTTCCTATTCAAATGATGGAGATGTTGTTGGGTCACACGGAGCATCAGACGCCTGGGTGTTGAAACTGAATAGTGAAGGAAATTTAATTTGGAATATATGTTATGGTGGTTCATTAGGTGACGATTTTCCAAGTGTAGATTATGTTTCGGAAAGTCGGAAAATTCTCGGAGGATATTCAACTTCATCTAATGGTGATTTGTCAGAAAATTATGGCTCAGCAGATTCTTGGATTGCTTCAATAGATTCTATGGGGGTCTTGGTATGGCAGAAATCAGTTGGGGGAGATACTTTGGATGAGTCATTTTCAATAAGTTCAGTTTTTGATGGTGGATTAGTGTTAGTAGGCTATACAACATCTAATGATTTAGATGCCTCTGGTAATCATGGAGGACGCGATATTTGGGTTGTCAAGCTTGCAAAACCTTGTGATCACCAACCATATTACGCTGATTTAGATGCGGATTCATACGGTAATCCGGCACATTACATTTATAGCTGTTTTGACACCATGGGTTATGTTGAAAACAATTTAGATTGCAATGATCTCGATAGCTTGGTACACCCATTTGTTGAAGATATATGTAACAACTTGGATGATGATTGCGATGCCCTGAAAGATGAAGATGCCATTGCACTGACTTGGTATCTTGATAATGATTTAGATGGATTTGGTAATGTAGAGGTAGACTCCTTGGCTTGTTTTGAATTGTCCGGGTATGTATTTGATGCAAATGATTGTAACGATGCTAATGCGTTAGTCAATCCCGGCTCAATTGAATCTTGCAACGAAATTGATGATAATTGCAATTCTGAAGTTGATGAAGGGTTAACTTACTTGCATTACTATGAAGATAGCGATGAGGATACGTTTGGGAATTTAGCCTTTGATTCTATCTCATGCGCTCAACCGATAGGTTACGTTCCTGACTCCGCCGATTGCAATGACCTCAACCCCAACATCTACCCTGGTGCACCCGAAATCCTGAATGGTTTGGATGATGATTGTGATGGGTTAAGTGATGAAGGGTTGTCAATAGCAGATAACACTTTCAATGATGTAACAATCTATCCAAACCCAACCAATGGTATCGTTACTATCGAATTGGCATCAGAACAAATAATAAATGTCGAAGTGCGAACCATTGATGGAAAACTGGTGAATACAGATATAAAGGTTGTGGATAAATATCACATTATTGATTTGTCTAGCGTAGCTCCCGGAGTTTATTTAATATATATTGAATCACCTTTTTGGATTAAAATAGTTGAGCTGGTAAAAAACTAAGGCAAACAAATGTTTTGAATTTCGAGGATAGGCTATATTCATTAAGTTTGTTGATTCAAATACATTTTTTTGCAAAGCATGATATTACCTGATGTTACATATCTATCCTAGTTTAATTTATTGAATTTGAGCTCCATCCCTAAGACTATCGAAAATTTGTTTTTCCTTTGACATTGCACAACTGTTTATCGTGTGTTTTGAGGGAGCTACTATAGTGATTTAAGTGCTTACAATGGTTGTTATGGTAACTTTCGCCAAAGATGCATGGCATTAGTATGGTTGGAGACACCTAACCCAGTTACATCACCACCATCTGCTGACACCATGTATCCCCTTTTTTACCGGTCAAGGTCAACATATAGGTGCCCGGAGGTATGGTTGAAACATCCATTTGCATCTGTTTGCCGATAAATTTTGTTGATAGTATTTCTTGGCCGAACAGGTTTGTGATGCGGCAAACATAATCATCATTTACTTGCGTGTTTATTGTACAAAATGCATCAGCCGGATTAGGATGGATTTCAATAGCTGTAAACGAATTTGTAATAATCCCAATGGGAAATAAATTTTTTACATACCACGGATCTGCATCCATCAGATCATCAGGATTATCCGGGTTTTGGATGACAGCGACAAAATAAATATCACCTGTTGACGTAATTGATGGTTCGCCAATGCCTACCGTGTTGCCTTTGAGGATCACAGCTTCGTGATCTGTCCAACTGTCCCAATCGCCTGCAGCTCCTTGTCGTGCTCTATAGATATCAAAATTTTGTGAGTAATAGAACCAATAGTTTGCACCATCAAAGTATAACATCGGATGCTCAATATGTCCGGCGTCATTATTGATCGTAGTGATCACGGTTGGTGTTGTCCAGGAGGCACCCTCATCATCGCTGATGGTAAACATAAAATCGCGATGGTCGGGATTGGTGTATTTTTCGTAGATCAATAATAAATTGCCGTTTTCCAATCTTGTGAGCATGGGATTATCTGCCGTAAATTCATCTGATACCGGATTGATGGGTGATGGCAATCGAACGGCGGAGGCAATATTGGAAGGATTTGCCGTAGTATTATTGATCATCCAAATCGAGCCCGGTCCGGTAAATAAAAAATGGTCTACGGCATCAGGATCTGTGTCTGAAAATAAAGGGAATGGTCCGCCTTCAATTTCTCCCGGTCTGGCTATATCTGATAATATCCAATTGGAAAAAGGCACATCAATGCTTGGCCTTGTGGCATACAGAATATCGAGATTCATAAATGTATCGCAGGCGAAATAATTGGTATACATATCCATGCCATAATCACCGGCATAATCACGTATGAATGCGCCGCTTCCCAGTGTGCTGCAGATCGGCAAACCGGGATTGGCAGCAAAGTAAGCTACCCATGATAAGAGGTCTGCCGGTGCATATAAGGCGTACAAATGCAAACCGTCGTATGAAACCTGCAAGCCGTCTTCCCATCCATAATCAGCAAGGGGCACCATTTCCGGCGCGCTGAATTGATCGGCAAAAGGGGTAGTAAGGACAGGTGCTGCATCGGCTTTTATAATATCCCAGGCAGACTGTTGACTAAAACCCGAAAGTGGTAGCATCATCAGTAAACATGGCAAATAAATCAAATGCTTAAAGCGTTGATATAATTTCATGTGTCTAAGTTAGGGAAATTTGGTGGATGGTATGAAGCCTTCAATATAAAATTATTGCTTGAGAGGGTTTATATTTGCGTTGAATGAAACTTGAATTTTTAATCTACATAAGTTTTATTATTTATGGTCTCGGATTTACTGCTCTTTTTTTTAGGAGTAAAGTAATTGTTACCTACTCCTGCTTATTTATTTCGTCTTTTATGATGCGCTATTTTATAGCAACTCAGGATGATTTTCTTCACAGTTGGGATGAGCGATATCATGCTCTAGTGGGAAAAAATTTGGCAAAGCATCCTTTTGAACCCACATTAAAAGATAATCCAATTTTACCATGCAATAACCTTGATTGGCAGTCTGGAAATGTTTGGGTACATAAACAGCCCATTTTTCTATTTCAAATTGCGGCAAGTATTAAGGTGTTTGGCAATTCTGAAATGGCAGTTCGATTTCCAAGCATTGTTATGGGAGCTTTGTTGTCATTGCTAATATTTAGAATTGGTAGTATTACAAGCAATTCTTTGTCGGGCTATTTTGCATCGGGTATGTTTATATTTTCTTTTTTTCAGCTTGAGCAAACAGCTGGGGTAATCGGAATGGATCACAATGATATTGCATTTGCCTTTTATGTTACGCTTTCTATCTGGGGCTACCTTGAATATCTTGAAAGTGGAAACAAAAGGTTTGTATATATGATTGCTTTGGCTACAGCTTTTGGGACTTTGACGAAATGGCTGCCTGCTTTAGCAATTTATGGTGTTTGGGTCATTGATGCAGTCCTTTTAGATAAACAAAAAAGGATTCATGAAATATTTTTATTATTTAAGTCATTTTGCGTTTCAATTCTGATTTGGGGTAGTTGGCAGATATATATTTTATTGCGATGGCCAATTGAGACAAAATTTGAATATGAATTCAACAGACGACATTTTTCTGAAGAATTAGAAGGACACGGAGGTAATTGGGACTACCATATTAAAATGTTTGACAGCCAGTATGGGGCTTATGCTTTTATACTTTTATTTGTAGGATTGTTAATTTTCCTTCTGGATAAGTCAAAAAAAAGATATAAAACTCTGTTTTTACTTATACCGATTTCTACTTATTTAGTATTCTCAATTGCAAAAACCAAATCTTTTGCATATGTTTTTTATATTTCACCTATAGTGTTCACTATAATCGGCTATGGTTTATATCAGATAATTACATTGATTACAGCACAAGTTTTAAATAAAGTCTTAAAATATGTGTTTTATTGTGCTATATTAATATTTTATTGTAACTATCAACTTTCAGCAAAAAATTTGTACAAATGCCATGTCTTAGGTCAGTCTGAATACATCAATAACTATCGATCCGTTTTGCAGCACAATGCGAATATTTACAAGCAATTGGATATTGTTGCCTCTGATTGTGATATTATTTTTAATTGTCGCAATATGCAGATTGTAGACGCGGAATTTTATTCGGACAAAACAGTTTATTCGTGGTTTCCTGATTCAACTACTATTGATAGTTTAATTGATGCTGATTATAAAATAGGCGCATTCCAAGGTTTTTCAAATCAACAATTGCCTGACTACATCAAAAATAATAATAAAATACAAATTATTGATTTAATTCAAGCAACTGAGTAGTTGCATTTTTATGTGATTCAGCCTTTAAACTATTTCTAAGAATAATGCCCTATTAAATTATTAATCTCTTGTTAAAATACAAATAATCAGACGAAACATTTCCTCCCTACACATTCCATCATGAGGCTCACCGCGGAATCCCACACATCCCCACTTCTTTGCAAAGCCATAATCATCGCTTGTATTGGTTTAGTAGGTGTTTTTGCATGTGGTAAGGCGCAGCATGGATCGGAGCAACAAGCTTCGATTCAGCAAGCACCGATAAGTATTATTGATACTTCGGGGGAAAACATCAACACGCGTATTATTCCGCCGGCAGGGTATTCTCGTATTCCTTGCGATAGCCTGTCATTCGGATATTATTTACGCCATCTCCCACTAAAACCACATGAGGCTTCTGTGCATTATTATGATGGAAGCATAAAGATGAATCCCAATATTTATATTGCTGTTGTGGACCAACCCATCGGCAACAAAGACCTCCATCAATGTGCAGACGCCGTCATGCATTTGCGCGCCGATTATTTGTGGCAGACAGGGCAATATGATCGCATCCATTTCGACCTGACAAATGGTTTTCGCATGGAATATGCGCAGTGGATGGCGGGAAACAGACTAGTGGTATCGGGCAATCAAACTTCATGGAAGAAAACTGCCGAGGCAAGTAATACAGCATCTGATTTATGGGCTTATCTAGAGAAGGTATTCACCTTTGCCGGCACGCTTTCGCTTTCGCGCGAACTGGTTTCTGTTGAACGAGATGATATGCAACCGGGAGATGTATTTATTAAAGGCGGAAGTCCCGGTCACGCGGAAATTGTGGTGGATATGGCCATGGATACCATCACCGGAAAAAAGATTTTTCTCCTTGCTCAAAGTTTTATGCCTGCACAGGAAACACAAATACTATGTAATAATGAGGAACCGGAAATCAGTCCCTGGTATAACCTCGACTTCGGCACATCCTTGCATACACCTGAATATTGGTTCAATGATACGCAATTGATGCGCTTCCAGGATTAATGTGCAATTTTGCATTATTGCTATGTCACTATCCATTCGAAGTTATAATACGGTTGATACCTTTTTGCAGGATGCAGCAGTTTTCTTGCGACCATTTTCATTGGAAAATAACCGCATTTTAGGAATCTGCACGGCATTAGGTACTGCAGGAAAAAATGAGATGCCTTATGCTATTGTTGTGCTCGAACAAATGAAGGTGCGAGGCGTGTTTATGGTTTTTGATGGGGTAGTGCTGATAGGTTTCAGATCAGACGACGAAGCCATTAAACTTGCCGCCACACATTTGCAGCATAGCAATGTTCAAATCACATCAGCTATGGGCACAACGCATGAAGCGCAACAGTTCGCTGCAGCCTTCGATAAACCTATCGCCAAGGAACGCAATTTTTTACTGTATGGAGCTGTCGATATTCGCAAAGTTAAAGTTGCAAAAGGTGAAGCGCGATTTGCGGAAAGTGGTGATCAGGCAATTTTAATGCAGTGGTTTGAATTATTTTTTCATGAAGCGAATCTCTATCCTCCAAAAACAAAGGACCAGATAGCAAGCATTAAATCACAACAAATCAATACTAGATCTGCAATGATATGGATGGTGGAAGGGCAGCCTGTAAGTCTGGCAGCTATTATCCGAACAACGCCTGACATCGCCATCATCGGTCACGTTTTTACACCCGAACATGCACGCGGCAAAGGATATTCGGCATCGCTGATTTACAAGATGTGCGATGTATTCAAAAAACGCGGACATGGCAGGTTCGGATTGTATGTAGATGATGAAAACCATACGGCAAAGGGGGTTTATCATCGCCTGGGATTCACCGAAGTTTGCAAATGCATGCAGATTATCTTTTCGTGATGGTACCATGACAATGCATGCGCTTGATTGCATGTATTTGGATTCAACCTTTAATTCAGGTAAAATTTATTGATAATCGCAGGGAAACGACGGCTATTGTGATATAAGTCATCTTTACCATTATGTATGCATATTACCTTTGCTCTGCCAAACGAATGATATGCATACTAACGAGCAAATTTTACAACGCAATATCGACATCACACTACCGCACGACGATTTTTATGAGGACTTGCGTGCGCGGGAATTCGGGCGACTAGACACCAACAAACAAATTTACCTCGATTACACCGGCGGAAATCTATATGCACTTACCCAACTTGAAAAACATGTTGCATTATTGAAGAACAATATTTTTGGCAATCCGCATTCCATGAATCCTGCTTCTGCTTTTTCAACACAATTGGTTGAAGAAGCACGGACTAAAGTATTGCAATTTTTTAATGCCGAAGATTATTATTGCATTTTCACACCTAACGCCACAGGGGCATTAAAAATAGTAGGTGAGAGTTATCCTTTCGAAGAAAATGGCAGATTGTTGTTGCTTGCCGATAATCATAATTCGGTAAATGGTATCCGCGAATTCTGCATCACCAAAGACGGAAAATTTGATTATGCCACTATTCACTACGAGGATTTGATGATAGATGCAGATAGTCTCGATGAAAAATTATCAAAGCCATGTGATTGCGACCATAAATTATTTGCATTTCCTGCACAGTCGAATGTTAGCGGTGTGCGTCACGACCTGTCATGGGTAACGCGCGCGCAGGAATTGGGATGGGATGTGTTATTGGACGCAGCAGCGTATGTGCCAACCAGCAAGCTTGATTTGCGCACCATTCAACCTGATTTTGTGAGTATTAGCTTTTATAAAATATTTGGATATCCCACCGGAATCGGATGTCTGCTGGTGAAAAAAGATAAATTCGAATTATTGCACAAACGTTGGTTTGCAGGTGGTACTGTCACCATGGTATCCATCCTGTCACCACACCATTTTTTGGCTTCCAATCACGAGCGATTTGAAGATGGTACCGTAAATTATCTGGATATTCCTGCAATCAGCACAGGTCTTGATTTCATTGAAACTATCGGCATGCATCGCATTCATGCGCGCGTTGACGGCTTGATACAATATCTCACTGAATCAATCGCTACCTTGCAACATGATAATGGCAGGCCTCTCATCCGAATTTTCGGACCTGATCATCATACACATGCAGGGGGAACTTTGATAATGAATGTGCTGGATATTAATGGCGATCAATATCCATTTGAATCAGTGGAACGAAATGCAAGTGATCATGGCATTTCTATCCGATCCGGATGCTTTTGTAATCCCGGAATCGATGAAACAAATTATTGCTTAACAGAAGAAGAACTCGCCCGTTTTTATTCCAGCCGCGACAAGGGAAATTATGCGGATATGAAATTGTATCTCGGAAAAATGCGCGGCGCTATTCGTGTTTCTGTAGGATATGCAACTGTGCAGCGCGATATTGATGCATTTATCGCATTTCTAAAAACCTATCTGAATGTTGCAGTTGATGTGCCGTAACATTAAATTTTTAATAAGTCGTCCGGCGTGTCAATACCAATGGTATCCATCTGCGTTTCAGCAACGTTGATGTGAAATCCATTTTCCAGCCATCGCAATTGTTCCAACGATTCGCTGCGTTCCAAATCTGTTGGAGCTAATGTAACCAGTTGACTGAGAATATTACTTCGGAAGGCATATAAGCCAATGTGACGGTAATACGTTGCACCAATATTTCTGGCGAAAGGAATTGCGCTGCGGGAAAAATACATCGCCTGTCCCTGCTTAGAAAAAACTACTTTCACCACATTCGGATTTGCGATATCTTTTTCATCGGAAATCGACTTCACTAAAGTGGCAATTTCTGCCTGTGGGTTTTCAAATACCTTGTGCAATAATTGCAATTGTTCCGGTTGAATAAAAGGCTCATCGCCTTGAATGTTGAAAACAACATCGCATGCATATTTTCCTGAGGCAAGCACTTCGCCGCAACGGTCGGTGCCTGAGAGGTGGTGGGGGGAAGTCATAACCACTTCGCCGCCAAATGCTTGCACATGATTAAAAATACGCTCGTCATCCGTTGCTACAACTACCCGGGAAAAAATATTTGCCGATAGTGCCTGCTCGTAAACCCTTCGTATCATCGACTTACCCTGAATCTCCACCAACGGCTTTCCGGGAAATCTTGTAGAGGCGTATCTGGCGGGAATAATGGCGAAGGTTTGCATAATTGGGTATGGACATATCCTTATGCAGGCGATTAAGTGCCTTCCACAAGAACAGGTCTCTACAGGCAAAAATAAGCGTATTCGCTATTCATTTGAAGCAAGCACCCGATGTAATGCAGTTGGAAATACAAGGTAATGAAAGCCGGAAGCAGGCAACAAACAACCTGAAAGGCTTGCCGGTATTGGGTTTTGCGCATTCATACCGTTCTGCTCCCTCCTAAGCGCTTAGAAGAATGTTGAGCGATATTCCGGAAGGGTAAAAGGCTGCTATATCCACATTTTAGCGCTAATAGGGCTGTGTGCATAACAGTACACTGTCGAAATCTGCGGTGCATAACATGTCCACTTTCAATAGGTTAGCGCAGGTTGACGCAATTACTTTTGCATGTGAACAAATTGTGCATAAACAATAATAACCCTGGGAGCTGAGTTATATTATGGAAGCACTGTTACAAGACAAGAATATGAAAAGAATATGTGTCCTCATCCTCTTCAGCCTTTGGGTATGGAGCGTGACTGCTGCCAACCCTGTAGCCGGCGATTCGGTTGGTGTGAAGGTGGTTGACGGTAAATCGCTGGTAGTTTACAAATTGAGTGCCGGTGAAACAGCTTACGCGGTAAGCAGAAAGTATGGTATCAACTTCAAAGACCTGTCGGTAGCCAACAGCGGATTGAATATGGATCAGCTGAAAGCAGGACAGGAAATTTTGGTTCCAACCGGAAGAACAGCAAACACATCAACTGCCAATTCAAATATTTCGAAAGTTGAAACAGCTGCTCGCGAGGAAGTGGTTCAACCCAAAGAAGCGATTATTGAGGCTCCGGTAGTTGCGGTTCCTAAAACACCTGTAGTAGAGACTGTGCCTGAAAAAACGGAAATAGCTGCAACAACTACTGAAACTACTACACAACAAACACCTGCCCTTTCTACCGGCGATCTGGAGGAAACACCCGCAACGGTAAACAACGATAAATCGAAATCATTTGCGCAGATATATGGTGGGTATTTGGATGGAGAACATGTATCTAAATCGGAGAAAGGCGTTGCTACCTGGATAGAGAGCGCCGGTATTGAACCATCGGGCGACAGGTTTTATGCATTGCACAATTCAGCTCCGATAGGATCGGTGGTGAAAGTGCGCAATATGATGAACAACAGAACTATTTACGCTAAAGTAATAGGCACCCTGAGTGAAAGTGAAGTGCAGGAAAAAGTGATGATCAAACTGAGTGCAGGTGCTGCAGAGAGATTAAATGTATTGGACAACCGTTTCGTATCGGAGATAACGTATTTTATCCCCGACGAGCAGGCATCCAAATGATCGTTCGTTAATAAGTGTGTGAAAGCGGTTTGTTATGCAGACCGCTTTTTTTTTGTTTATTGATACTATCAGAATGAATATGTAATACCCAGTCCGCCTGTAAATACATTACACACGCGACTTTTATCGATGGTGGTATATCCCTGTGGTGTAGAATTAAAAATGGTTCCTTCAACATGCGTGTAGGTAGTTTCAGCAATGATAACTGTTTCAGGTACGTCGGTGGAATAAGAAGTGCCTTTAACACCGGCTTGTGCATACATGCTCCAGTTACTGTTGCCAAAACGGTGTGTGAATCCGCATGAAATACCGGCGCCTAAAATATTTTGTTTGAATCGTTTTGTGATGTACTGATGTTCATCCATATCGAGCAGACTGAAAAATAATTGCGTGAACGCATCCTGGTTGTTTGTCCATGATTCGAATAAAACATTTTCTTCAGGATTGTCATACACTTCGGTATGCATAACCTGACCGGCATAAGTGCTTAGTTGTAAATAAAAGCGATGTTGATCCTCAAGCGATCCGGTATAAAAACGGTAATAAGGTTCGGCAACAAGACCTGAACTGGTTGTTGTATCGGCGAAGTAATTGAGTTGTAAGCCGATGGATTGGTTGAAAGAGAAACAGCGCTCAAGCTGTATTTTAGCGCAATAGTTATTTACGGGAGCGATGGTGCTTACGTCAATGCCGACAGCGGTGTATTGAGCGAAGGCAATGTTGAAGGTGATGAGGGCCAGGGTAAGGGTTACAAGGTTTTTCATAGCATTTGATTTCATGCAAAAGTAGACCGGACCCCAACCGGCG
>JAIBBA010000156.1 GCA_019694895.1 Chitinophagales bacterium | reverse complement strand
CTCCTCTCTCCTTTCTCCTCTCTCCTTTCTCCTCTCTCCTACCAATGACTTTTGTCACCATTCAAGGTAACCCTCATCATTATAAAAAGTATTTAATTACTTTTATTTTGCATTACTAAACATTCTACTATGAGAAATCTTAACATTATTGCCATATTGATGGTAATGTCTCTATTGTTCGCCTCCTGTGGCGGCAAGAATACACCCGCTGCAAACGGCGAAGCCCCGAAAAGCATGCTTGGTCCCAAGACTGAAAATGAGAAAATGATTGCCGATGGTCGCGGAATCGGCGAAGTGAAATCTGTTACCCTGAATACCCCCCTTGAGCAAGAAAGGGTAAAACGTGGTCAGGATATATATGACATGAAATGCTCTGCCTGCCACAAACTCACCGATGAGCGCTTTGTAGGCCCGGGTTGGAAAGGAGTTACTTCACGTCGCAAACCGGAGTGGATCATGAATATGGTCACTAATGTCGACGTCATGCTTGAACGCGATGCCGAAGCCCAAAAACTGCTCGAGCTATGTCTCACCCGCATGCCAAATCAAAATGTTTCGATCGGCGACGCCCGCGATATTCTTGAGTTTATGCGCAGCAACGATGGAGAAAAATAAATTGTATTTGATCATTCTACATTAAACCATAACTTACTATGAAAAACCTAACCCTTATGCTATTGGTAACCATGCTTACCATAGCGGGATGTAAACCCAAAACGGGTACCAGTGTTGCATCAGGCGATGCTGCTTCAAAAGTATATGTAGCACCCGGTACATATGACGAATTTTACAATTTCGTATCCGGCGGTTTTAGCGGCCAGCTTGCCGTTTATGGCATTCCGTCAGGACGACTTTTCCGCGAAATTCCCGTGTTCTCTGAAGATCCTGAAACTGGATGGGGATACACCGAAGAAACAAAACCCATGCTCATGACTTCACATGGTTATGTACCTTGGGATGACTTCCATCACCCTGCGCTCTCTACTACCAATGGCGTGCACGACGGCAGATGGGCATTTGGAAATGCCAATAATACACCGCGTATTGCTCGTATAGATTTGAAAACATTCCGCACTGCTGAGATTATCGAAATTCCAAATAGTTCCGGTAATCACAGCTCTCCCTTTATTACTGAAAATACAGAATACACTATCGCAGGTACTCGCTTTAGCTTGCCTCCTGATTATGAAGGTGCAAACACCGATGTATCCATTTCTTCTTATAAGGATAATTTCAAAGGTTATCTGAGTTTTATCAGCGTTGGTAAAGAAACAGGAAATATGGATGTAGCCTTCCAGATTCAGATACCACCATTAAATACCGACCTTGCAAGAGGAGGAAAAGGCCCATCACACGATTGGTTCTTCTTCAGCTGCTACAATTCTGAAAAAGCCTTCACGTTACTTGAAGTAAATGCTAGTCAGAAAGATAAAGATTTTATTCTTGCCGTTAACTGGAAAAAAGCTGAAGAATATGCTAAAGCAGGAAAAGGCCAGCATCAAAAAGTAAAATATACCCACAACACATATGATGAAAAAACGCATTCTGCCACATCAGAAATTAAAACAGATGTGCTGGTTTTAGATCCAAAAGAATTAAAAGACGTTTTATATCTTATTCCTTGTCCAAAATCACCACATGGTTGTGACGTTGATCCTACAGGTCAATACATAGTTGGATCAGGTAAACTTGCTGCTTTGATTCCTGTATTTTCATTCGAAAAAATTCAAAAGGCTATTGCTAATAATGATTTTGAAGCAGAATATGATGGTATTCCGGTATTAAAATATGAAAGTTGTTTACATGGTGAAGTACAAAAACCGGGTTTAGGTCCATTGCATACAGAATTTGACGATCAAGGAAATGCCTATACATCATTCTTTGTTTCGAGTGAGATCGTTAAATGGAATGTAAAATCACTTCAAGTACTTGATCGCGTTCCTACCTATTATTCAATTGGTCACCTTTGTGTTCCCGGCGGACCAACAGCCAAACCTTGGGGTAAATATGTGATCGCGTATAACAAAATCACAAAAGATCGTTATCTGCCTACTGGACCTGAATTAACTCAATCAGCTCAGTTATATAGCATTGAGGGTGATAAGATGAAATTATTGCTCGACTTCCCGACAACAGGTGAGCCACACTATGCCGAAGCAATTCCTGCATCATTGGTACAACCTAATTCAACCAAAATTTTCAAGATTGAGGAAAACAATCACCCATATGCAGCAAAAGGCGAAAAAGAAGCAAAAGTTTTCCGTGAGGGAAATATTGTTCACGTGGTAATGACATCAATACGCTCTCACTTTGTGCCTGATAATATTGAAGGTGTTAAAATGGGTGATGTAGTATACTTCCATGTCACCAACCTTGAGCAAGACTGGGATGTACCACATGGATTTGTAGTGAAAGGAGCTAACAACGCCGAAATGCTGATCATGCCCGGCGAAACCCAAACATTGAAGTGGGAACCTGATCGCGTTGGCGTATTCCCATTCTATTGCACCGATTTCTGCTCAGCACTGCATCAGGAAATGCAAGGATATATTCGCGTATCGCCTGCCGGTTCATCTGTACCACTTACTTTCAGTACAGGCAAAACAGCAGCAGAACCACCGGCAAAATAAATTGAGCAAGAATTACCATACCGATTAAACACATATTATGAAAAAGCTATTATATATTTTACCATTATGCCTGGCATTGCAATTCGGTTGCAATAATGCAGAGAGCACAGAAGCAAGTGGTAACAACGATACAATGAATGCACAAGCCGGCGGACAGGAAGCTGTTCAAGACGACGTTTCACAAAAGGATGTTGTAAAAATAGCAGTTGGCTCACCGGATCATACCACTTTGGTAGCAGCCCTTAAACAAACAGAATATGTCAACGATTTGAGCAATGCCGGTCCATTTACTGTATTCGCACCAACAAATGCCGCATTTGATAAATTACCTGCGGGAACTGTTGATGACCTGATGAAAGATGAAAACCAGGCTGCCCTGCGCAATATTCTGGAATACCATGTTGCTCTTGGTACCTATCGCAAAGAATACCTGAACAATGGGCAAACAATTGGCATGGCAAATGGTGACAATGTTACCATTGGTATTAATGGCGATGATGTTACCGTTAACGGCAACAAGGTGCTCGCTATTGTTCCCGCCTCAAATGGAATTATTTATATTGTGGATGGCGTATTACTGCCTCCTGCTAAAAAATAATAGGTTGCAATGTGCAACCGGTCTTAATGGTTGAGTGTTTGGAAAATCACAACCGGGATGCAATACCGTATCCCGGTTGTTAAACCACGGCATATGAAAAAGATTCACAATTATTCCGCAATAGCTGTAGCAATAGCCGCACTTTGTTTTCTGGCAACCTTTAAATTTCCTTTTTGGGTAATTTATCTCACCGCACCACAATATCCGGAGGGGCTTACACTCTATATTTGGTTACACAAGGTAAGTGGTGATGTAGAAATCATAAATGGATTGAATCACTATATTGGGATGGCAATTATTGATGAAACTCAATTCCCTGAATTCGATATTCTGCCCTACGCAATAGGATTTATGGTTGGAGCGGGATTGCTAATAGCCTTTTTAAGGAAAAAGAAATTGCTGTTCTTCTATACCATTTTCCTGGTGTTATTTTCTATCCTTGCTATTTACGATTTCTGGCACTGGGAATATCAATATGGTCACAACCTTGATCCGGACGCTGCAATTCAGGTACCGGGCATGAGCTATCAGCCACCACTTATCGGCTTCAAACAATTATTAAACTTTGGTGCATACTCATTCCCTCACGGGGGTGGATTCTTTTATATCTCCGGTGTAGTGATTTGTTGCATCGCATCCATTCTTGAGTGGAGGCGTGGAAAAAAACAGTTGACTCCTAAAATAAGATAACATGAAATCATTATCATATTTAAGCTTTATCTGCATAATGCTATTGAGTGCTTGCTCTGTCAAACCTCACCCAATCAATGAAGGGGAGGATGCCTGCGCATATTGCAAAATGACAGTAGCCGAAAAAAAATACGCTACAGAAATAGTAAGCAATACCGGTAAAATATATGTTTTTGACGATATGCATTGCATGAAATCATTCATTAAAGAAAACATAGTACCTTCAGGCGATATTAAACTCATGATGGTAAGTGATTTCTATAATCCAGAAAATCTTATCCCTGCTGATAATGCACTGCTATTTACATCAGAATCATTGCATACACCAATGAACGGCAAAACAGTAGGCCTTGCCGATAGCGGCGCCCTAAAACGTATTCAACAGGAAATGCAAGGCAATTCGCTTACCATTCAACAATTGCTGCAATAATTAATTATATTTGGTTATGCTGCGTTTTATATGGATTTGGATACTCATTCATTGCTCCCTTGGCGCACAGAGCAAAACCATACATGTAAACAACCATAAAGGCTTAGCAGGTGTACAAGATGCCATTAATATCGCTCAACTCTATGATGAAATTCTACTTGAAGAAGGTGTTTATACCGGAGAAGGTCTATATATCAATAAACCAATAATACTCCGCGGTAATAATAATGTTATATTGGATGGAGGCGAAAAGGTTACCATTCTTACAATCGAGGGCACCGCTGCCCTTGTGGAAGGACTAACCTTCCGAAATACCGGTTATAGCAGTGTTGAAGAGCGTTGTGCGATTAAACTTCTCTCAGCAAGAGGCTGCATCATCACCAATAACAAAATAGAACATTGCTGCTTCGGCATCATGCTGATGAAATCAGGTCATAGCATTATAACAGATAACAACATCAATGCCACAAACATCCACGAACAAAGAAGCGGCAACGGCATCCATGGATGGCAAAGTGATAGTCTCACAATCAGAAATAATAACATTCAAGGTCATCGCGATGGTATATATTTCGAATTTGTTACATGCACCGGTGTTTACAATAATAAGAGCATTAATAATTTGCGATACGGCATACACTTTATGTTCTCGAATAATGATGAGTACATCGGAAATACCTTTTCAGACAATGGTTCAGGAGTGGCTGTGATGTTTTCACATCATGTAAATATCAGAAACAATGCCTTCGATAATTGCATGGGTGGCGCTTCCTACGGAATCCTGCTAAAAGAGATAAATGATTCACAAATCATCAATAATAAATTTCGACACAATACAAATGGTATCTTTATGGAAGGTACAAATCGCATTACCCTCCAACGAAATTTATTTTTAAGCAACGGATGGGCTTGCAGAGTACAGGCCAGTTGTTCTTCAATATATTTGAACGAAAATAATTTCATTGGAAACTCCTTCGATATAGCAACTAATGGATCGCTTAGCATCAACAATTTCAATGGCAACTATTGGGATAAATACGAAGGTTACGATCTGGACAAAAACCATATTGGCGATATACCCTTTTCTCCTGTTAGTATGTATGGTGTAATAGTTGAACGCATGCCCTATACCATTTTACTCTATCGCAGTCTTATGGTGTATTTACTCGACCGATCTGAAAAAGTGCTTCCCGGAATCACCAGTGAACAAATTAAAGACAAGCAGCCGCTCATGCATGCGGTAAACTTATGATACAAATTGATCATCTGAGTAAATCCTATAAAAGTGTTCATGCACTCAACGATCTGTCACTGACCTTCACTGCCGGGCAGTCAATCGCCCTGACTGGTCCAAACGGTTCGGGAAAGTCGACATTAATGAAATGTCTCTTAGGATTGGTGTTTCCCGATAAAGGAAATATTACTGTTAATAACCTGCGGGTAGATAAAGGTTCTGAGTATCGAAGATTTATTGGCTATATGCCACAGATTGTTCAGTTTCCAGAAAACATGCGCGTTCGGCAGTTATTTAAAATGATGCGAGACATCAGGCAGCATGATGGAAATTATGACGAAGATCTCTATACTGCCTTCGACATACAAGGCATGGCCGATAAATATCTGGGTTCACTTTCAGGAGGTATGAAACAAAAGGTAAATGCAGGTTTAGCCCTTCTCTTCAACCCCAAAATCATTATAATGGATGAACCCACTGCAGGTTTAGATCCATTGTCGGCAGAATTACTAAAAGACAAACTACGCAAAGAAAAAGAAAAAGGGAAATTAATAATTATTTCCTCACACATCCTCTCAGACCTTGAAGAAATCACCAACCATGTATTATTTTTGATGGATGGTAAAGTAATTTGTAATAAGTCATTACCGGAGCTCATTGCTGAAAGTGGCACAGAAAATCTTAGTCGCGCTATTGCAAAATTAATGGATCCAAAAATCGCCGGCAATGAAACTCGTTAAATATGTATTCTGGGATATCGCACGAAATAAAATCCTAATCGGATATGCCATGTTTTTATTTGCTGTTAGCTTTGGGTTATTCTCATTCAGTGACGATCCGATTAAAGCAACAAGCAGTCTTCTTAATATTGTATTAATCGTCTTGCCATTATTCAGTGTTATATTCGCAACCAGCTATTATTACAATGCTTATGAATTTACAACACTGGTGCTTG
>JAIBBA010000155.1 GCA_019694895.1 Chitinophagales bacterium | reverse complement strand
AACCTCGCTAATCGGCTAACAAATACATGCTCCCAATTCTGCACGATTCTTTGCAGGGCCGGCTGATTTTCATGGTAAATTCAAATTCAAAATTTGCAAATGTTTAATCGCGGAGTTGGCGGAGTTTGCGGAGTAGTTGTGCCGGAAAAGTTGTCGGCGTTCAGCGGATGCATGCAAATTGAATATTAATCATTTGAGACAATTCAAATAATCATTATCACCCCATTCCTAAATCGAACAAAACTATTTTGTATGCATGTGTTCGGGTTCGAATGTTTTCATGTGCTTTGGTTTATCCACCTCCTAAGACTACCTCGCAAAATCAAACCAACCGTGTGCCTCCGCCCCTCAGCGCCCTCCGCGTGAAAATAAACGAACCACAAAAGCATTCCCCCTCTTGCACACTTTCACACATGCACACTTGCACACTTTCACACATGCACACTTTCACACCTGCACACCTGCACACTTGCACACTTGCACACCTGCACACCTGCACACTTGCACACTTGCACACTTGCATACTTGCATACTTGCACACTTACACACCTGCACACTTTCACACTTTCACACTTTCACACCTGCACACTTGCATACTTCCACACTTGCATACTTGCACACATGCACACATGCACACTTACACACCTGCACACTTGCACACCTGCACACCTGCACACTTGCACACTTACACACCTGCACACTTGCATACTTCCACACTTGCATACTTGCACACCTGCACACATGCACACTTTCACACATGCACACCTGCACACCTGCACACCTGCTTACTTACAAACTTGCTAACTATTTTCCGGTCTCATATGCGGGAACAGCAACACATCCTGTATCGCATGCTGATTCGTCATGATCATCGACAAACGGTCAATACCAATTCCAATACCTGCCGTTGGTGGCATACCGAATTCGAGGGCGCGCAGAAAATCTTCATCCAATTGCATCGCTTCCTCGTCTCCGCGTTTGCCGAGTTCCAGTTGCGACTCGAAGCGATGACGCTGATCAATAGGATCATTTAATTCAGAGAATGAATTCATGATTTCCTTGCCATTGCAAATTGCTTCAAAACGTTCAACAAGTCCGTCTTTTTCGCGGTGACGTTTAGCGAGCGGACTCATTTCTACAGGATAATCGGTGATGAATGTTGGTTGTATGAGATAAGGTTCACATTTTTCACCGAATATTTCATCAATGATTTTTCCTTTTCCCATGGTGCCATCTACATGCACTTTCAATTCGCGCGCAGTTTTAAATAATTGCTGTTCATCCATTGCGGAAATATCAATTCCCGTAAAGTGTTCAATAGCTTCAAACATGGTGAAACGCTTCCATGGGCGTTTGAAGGATATGACGTGTTCGCCAACCTGAACTTCTGTTGAACCGGTAACTTCCATTGCCACTTTTTCTATCATCTCTTCCACAAAATCCATCATCCATTGATAGTCTTTGTAGGCAACATATAATTCAACTTGGGTAAATTCCGGATTGTGAAAACGGTCCATGCCTTCATTGCGGAAATCTTTGGAGAATTCATACACGCCATCATAACCGCCAACGATCAAACGTTTTAAATATAATTCATTGGCAATGCGCATATACAATGTCATGTCCAATGCATTGTGATGCGTTTTGAATGGACGTGCAGCAGCGCCACCGTAGAGTGGTTGTAAAATTGGAGTCTCCACTTCAAGAAAACCGAATTGATTCATAAAACTGCGCATGGTATTCACCAGTTTGCTGCGTTTTACAAATACATCGCGGACATGTGGATTTACAATAAGATCGAGATAGCGCTGGCGATAACGTTGTTCCGGATCAGTGAATGCATCGAATACATTTCCATCGGCATCGGTTTTGACGATGGGGAGTGGACGCAAGCTTTTGCTCAACAAGGTCAGCGTTTTAACGTGAATGGAAGTTTCGCCTGTTTTGGTGGTGAAAACATATCCGGTTACGCCAATGATATCGCCAATGTCGAGGTGTTTTTTAAATAGCTCGTCGTATAAGCTCATATCGCCGGGAGGGCAAATTTCTTCACCCTTCATATACACTTGAATTTTTCCTGCCGAGTCTTGCAATACGGCAAAGGATGCCTTCCCCATAATGCGACGGCTCATAATGCGGCCTGCAAAGCTTACTTCCTTATACGATTCCGGATCGGTTGGGAATCCCTTTAAAATCTCTGACGAATTATGTGTTATTGGAAATGCAGCTGCGGGATATGGATCAATGCCCATATTCCTGATAGCGATCAAACTTTCTCTGCGTATCTGTTCTTGTTCTGAAAGGTGTTGCGACATATGGTGCAAAGGTAGAAAAGGAAAAGCGGTTATGGGAAAAATTATTTAGTTTATTCCTACTGTATACAGGACTCCGCTTTGAAATGCCTTTACTAATTTGCTTGTGTCTTTGCTTTGTATGCACTAATGCAATAGACACCTGGTTTGGGAGTATTTTGAAGGTCCGGTATGATTTGCTTTAAGTCCACTTTTTTGTCAAATATCCAAAGCCCTTTACGAGTACATTTTTTTAAGCTGAGTCCTGATATATTTGTGGAATTGGAATAGCTTCTGCCGCATAGAGTAACGCAAAAAATTACCAGAGTTCAGGCTTGTTGACATGCTTTACTCCGTTTGAAACTAAATCAGGCATAATTGCTGCTTTGAATTTCCCTTCGTTTTTGTCTAAATAAACAACGTTGTTATTCACCATTGATTTTAAATCATAAGAGCTTCTTTTAGGTGGGAAATATACTTTCACCTTTTTGTCGGGAAATTTTTTTATTACATATTCAATTGGCGGAACCAGATCGCTGTCTGCAGATATTAGTACAATTAAATCAGTATTATTAAATGCGCAATCACCAATCATTTCAACTGAAATATTCACATCAGTTCTTTTTTCTTCTGAGATATGAAATGTCTCTTTGCAGGAGGCCATGCAGGTTATCGGCTTTTTGTAGTATTTTCCATTGATAATACTAAGCTTGTCCCCGTTGATTATCTTATTTGCTTTAAATAAAGCCGATTGCCTACTTTGCTTGCCTGAATCAAAAGGCGGGGCGCTAAAGTATTTTACCTTTACAAGTTCATGAGAATCAGTTAAAAATAGTTGGCAAAATTTTACAAAATCAATCCAATAATATTTTTTCCAATCCTTATTAATAGATTTTGACGCAGATTTAATTCCGTTATAAAAATTGAAACCGTCAATATAAAAAGTAGTTCTAATTGCCATATAAAAAAAAACCGCCAGTATGTCGGCGGTATAACTTATCCAGTATAGATAAGCGACGTTGGTACAAAGTTATTGCAAAAATTTATTTCCGAGCAAATAATTTTTAGTAGGACAAATATGTTGTTTTAATGAGTTGTTTACTAAAATATACAACATTCATGCCGTATTTAAATCTGAATGGAAATGCCTGTCCTCGGGATTTGTCAGAACGCACCTATATATTGAAACCTCAGGATACGCGCTGCAATGGAATTTTGCCTGAATTTTAGTATCTTCGCCGTTCGAAACAATTGTAAACCTTTACGGATACGTTTTGCTCATATTATCAAATTATATCGGAGGCACGCTGCAATCCCCTGTAAATGGTCGTTATATCGATAACTACGAACCATCAACAGGCTCCGTATATGGCAAAATACCCGATTCCGACGAACATGATGTAAACCTGGCGGTAGCTGCAGCAAAAGCGGCTTTTCCGGCATGGGCTGCCATGGATCCGGCCTCGCGCAGTCGACAGATTCACCGCATCGCCGAAGGCATCAACAACCGCTTCGAGGAGCTTGCGGCGGCAGAATCGCGTGATTCAGGTAAACCTGTTGGTCTGGCCAGAAGGATGGATATCACCCGTGCGCGCGACAATTTTGAGTTTTTTGCTGCGGCGGCGTTGCAATTTGCTTCTGAAAGTCATAATCAACCCGGTTTCATTAACTATACGCTGCGTCAGCCAATTGGCGTGGTAGGGTGCATTTCGCCCTGGAACCTGCCCCTGTATCTGTTTACGTGGAAAATAGCTCCTGCGCTGGCTGCAGGCAATTGCGTGGTGGCAAAGCCTTCAGAGGTGACACCTGTAACGGCCCATATGCTGGCAGAGATATGTATGGAAGTCGGTTTACCGGCAGGGGTGTTAAATATTGTTCACGGCGCGGGTCCGCAATGTGGGGCATCGATAGTGAAACACCCTGAAATTAAGGGAGTTAGCTTCACCGGCAGCACCCGGGCGGGTAGAGAGATAGCCTCCGTTGCCGCCCCGATGTTCAAAAAGCTGAGTTTAGAGTTGGGGGGTAAGAATCCGGTTATTATCTTTGCAGACAGCGATTACGAAGAGATGCTGAACACAACAGTGCGCAGCAGCTTCACCAATCAGGGGCAAATTTGTCTCTGCGGAAGTAGAATTTATGTGGAACGTCCCCTCTACAACCGTTTCCGTTCTGATTTCGTAAGCCGCGTTCAGCAGCTCAAAGTTGGCGACCCCGCAGCAGCGGATACCAATATTGGGGCCGTTGTTTCGGAAACACATTACAATAAAATACTGTCCTATATCGCCTTAGCGAAGGAAGAGGGCGGAACCATCCTATGTGGTGGCGAAGCGGTGAAAATGGAAGGTGAGCAGGCAGGAGGCTGGTATATTGCCCCGACAGTAATAGATGGGCTGAGTCCACAATGCAGGACAAATCAGGAGGAGATCTTCGGTCCGGTTGTGAGTATTCAACCTTTCGATACCGAGGAGGAGGCGGTAACTTTGGCCAATAATACGGATTACGGTTTGGCAGCTGTTATCTGGACTAATCACCTCTCGCGGGCACACCGCCTTGGCGATCGATTGGCATCCGGCATTGTCTGGATCAATTGCTGGCTGGAGCGCGACCTGCGGACACCTTTTGGCGGCGTTAAAAATAGCGGCGTTGGAAGAGAAGGGGGATGGGAGGCTTTACGCTTCTTTACGGAAGCAAAAAATATTTGTGTTAAAATCTAAAATTGGAGGACAGTGGTATTGCTAAATCGAAACATCAACCCAACCACAGGTTTACTCGCAGGACTCACCGCGTTGGTGATGAGTTCATGTGGGACATACACATCTGCCATCCGGACTGAACAGCCCGCTTATACTCAGGAGCAACCGCAAGCTGAGGAAACGGCGTTCATCGAAGATTTCTGGACGGATTCCGCACGCACTTTGATAGCTCCGCGATTGGAGAATCCCGTGCTCGCAGAAACCGGACTGCGCAGCGTTGAACATAACAGCGCTGCCATTCAATTACCGATGAGCGAAGAACTGGCACAACTCGGAGAAAATGCACGTCTGCAAGATGAGGCATTGGGAGATAATATCGGTGGTATCGACTTCGCCAATCCGGAAGAAGCCGAACATTTTGAAATGTATGATGAATTATTTCTAGCGAATGAACTGAATGCCGGTGAAGTTTTCGACCCGTCGAAACTGACCGATAGCATTCCTGTTTATTTGGTTAGTCCATGGAGTAATTGCTATACTTTCCCGCTGCGTCAAAGTAAGGTGAATTCCGATTTCGGATGGCGTCATAGCCGATTCCACTCAGGCATCGACTTGGATCTGGAAGTTGGTGATGATGTTTATGCTTCATTTGACGGCATTGTGAAAAAATCTGATTATGTATCAGGTTATGGTAACCTAGTTGTGGTGAAACATTTCAACGGACTCGAAACATATTACGCTCACTTGTCGAAAATTCTTGTTGCCGAAGGCGATACCGTAAACGCCGGCGATAAAATTGCATTGGGTGGTAATACAGGTCGAAGCACCGGTCCGCACTTACATTATGAAATTCGTTATCGCGGAGCAGCCATCAATCCTAAATATCTGGTAGATTTTAAAAATGAAGTGCTTGTTTCTGAGTCGTTTTATTTGAAACGCGAGCATTTTAAACCTACCACTGAGTCGTCATCAAGCGCAACTTCAACTACAGGTAAAAAATATGTTACCGTGAAGTCGGGCGATACACTTTCTAAAATTGCACAGCGAAATCATACTACTGTAAGTAAGATATGTAAGCTGAATAATATTTCCGCCAAAAAAATATTGCGACCCGGACAACGATTGCGGGTTAGATAATCTTTCATAAAAATGCCGACAGTTATTGCCGGCTTTTTTTATGCTATTCAAATTGTTTAATTATAGCACCCTAATACACATCGTGTATGCTACACATACCATCTTCGCGCCTTCGCCCCTTTGCCCCTTAGCGCGAAAAAAGCAGATCAATATGGTTTCTGTTTTCTGATTTTAACAGGATTATCTTTTAACCACCAATTTCACCGTTTCAGAAGTTTTTTCTGTCATATTTGTCAGGCGAACAATATATACTCCTGTAGGATAAGTGTCGGTATAAATCGGGCAATTATTATCATGGAATTTCTTTTGATCGAGAATTTTTCCGTTGATGTCAAATATTTCTACCGTATAATCATCGACCGTATTTGATTTAACAAGCGCCATATTAGTGGCGGGATTCGGGCTGACAGAGCTGATGACATCGGCAGGTTTAG
>JAIBBA010000044.1 GCA_019694895.1 Chitinophagales bacterium | reverse complement strand
GGTCCACAACCAATTATCACAAATGGCGAAGCCCAAATAGTTCCGGAATACCGGGATCGACTTGTGCAAGAACTGTGGGTTGAAACCACTTTTGATTCGGATGGCGATGGTCGCCTGGATAGAATGCATACCTATGTAACCAGACCAACAGTTACTGATTCATTTGACCTCAAACTACCTGTTATTTATACTACAAGTCCATATTATGGATTGAGGCTTTGGGCATTACTCGACCTGTTCAGAGGAAATACGTATTGGAATGTCAAACATGAGTTGGGTGAGCAGCCAAAACCACATCATCATTCCAATCTCGGCACGAGAACAAAACGTCCGTTTATGGCATTTTATATGGACAACTTATGGACAACTCGAGGATTTATCATGGTGTATTCTTCTTCTCCGGGTACGGGACTGTCTGACGGCTCTCCAACTGTTGGCGGAGAGAATGAATCGCTGGCACCTAAAGCAGTGATCGACTGGCTGTGCGGAAGAGGAAAAGCATATTCAACACGCACAGGAAATGACGAAGTAAAAGCATTTTGGTGTAATGGAAAAGTAGGCATGACAGGCACCTCTTATGATGGCACCTTATGCATAGCTGCTGCAACTACCGGTGTTCAGGGATTGGAAGCTATCATTCCTGTTGCACCTGTTACATCATTCTACAATTATTATCGCTCCAACGGACTTGTTCGTTCGCCTGATGGTTATTTAGGTGAGGACATGGATGTGTTGTACGATTTCATTAATTCCGGCGACAAGTCGAAACGCGCAAGAAATGATCGCGAAGTACGTGATAGTATTCTCGTGAAAAATATTGATAGAGTTACGGGAGATTATAATGCATTCTGGGCTTCGAGAGATTATCTGAATGATATCGACAACATGCATTGTGCAATGCTGATGGCACATGGGTTTAACGACTGGAATGTAATGACAGAGCAGAGCTACCGATTCTACCTTGCAGCGAAAGAAAAAGGGTTGCCCGTTCAATTATATTATCACCAACAAGATCATGGTGGCGATCCACCGTTAACCATGATGAACAGATGGTTTACACATTATCTATTCGGAGAAAATAACGGTGTCGAAAATGATCCCCCGGTTCAGATAGTCAGAGAATTTGAAGAATTGCCCACACCTTATGCGGCTTTTCCAGATCCCGATGCTGAAAATGTAACCTTGTATTTACAAGGCGGCGTTAACAATACCGGCAGTTTAATTATAGCTGCAAATAACACCCTGGTGCTCGACACACTTGTTGATGATTATACAATAAGCGGCGATATGCTTATACAGGAAAAATACAGCGAGCATCGATTGTTGTTTGTTACACCAACACTAAAGAAAGATATCCGCATTTCAGGTATCCCAAGTGTAAATATACGCATGGCAAGTAGCGCACAGGCAGCAAACCTATCCGTATGGCTTGTAGCATTACCTTGGGAGGATGAGAAGAACACACAACTTTATGAAAATATCATCAACAGATCCTGGGCCGACCCACAAAATTATAGATCCATTTCAAAGGGTGAATTATTGAAGGTTGGCGAATTCTATCAGGTGAATTTCAATTTAATGCCTGATGATCAGGTAATTCCTCAAGGACAGCAAATCGGATTAATGATTTTTTCATCAGACAAAGATTTCACCATAGCACCAAAACCGGGAACAGAACTGACGATTGATCTTAGCAGAACTAATATCACTATTCCTTTTGTTGGTGGAGTTGAAGCTTATGAAGATGCTGTGAAATAAAAAACGACAACATGGAATTTAGTCCGCAAAATGCTATCGTTCGACTTTGCCTAGCCGGGATGGAACAAGAAACCAACGGAGATCCGTTAGCGGCAAAGACCTTATTTATGGAGGCCTGGAGTTCATCGACAAATGATTTCGAAAAATTCATCTCGGCATATTACGTAGCGCGTCATCAAACTTCGCCTACAGATAATCTCCATTGGCTGCAATTGGCGATTGAATTTGCACTATCAGCGAATACCCTCTCTGCATCAAGTGCATTGCCGAATGTATATGCTAAAATCGCATCCTGTTATAAGGAAATCGGCGATGATGCACAGTCTTCAAAATACAGGCAGCTTAGTGAAGAAAGCGCACATCAACTTCCTGACAAAGGTCCATTTTATCATGGCACACGTGCAGATTTGCAAACCGGTGATGATTTGTTACCCGGTAACAGGTCCAATTATCAGTCGGACATTATCATGAATCATATTTATTTCACAGCTTTACTCAATGGAGCGGGACTAGCGGCAGCATTGGCAAAAGGCGAAGGCAGGGAACGTGTTTATATTGTTGAACCCACCGGTGATTTCGAGAACGACCCGAATGTTACCGATAAAAAATTTCCCGGCAACCCTACCCGCTCCTATCGCACGACATTTCCATTGAGGATAATTGGCGAAGTAATGGAATGGGAAAGACAAACACCGGAGCAGATACAACAATGGAAAGACAGGCTTGCAAAAAATTCAGGTGAGATCATTAATTGAAAATTCATAGTTCAAAGGAAGATGTATCATTTTTCATATTTTAAAGAAAAGGACCGGGCGACTATTATCGACTTCATGCATAAACATCCATTCGCATTCGTGACCGGAAGTTTTCATGATGGCAGACAGGTTGCTACGCAAGTTCCGTTATTGATAGAAGAGCGCAATGGTGAATTGGTATTGCAAGGCCATTTTATGCGCAATACCGATCATCATAAAGCATTTATTGAAAATCCGAATGCCTTAATTGTATTTACCGGACCAAGTGCCTATGTAAGTGCAAGTTGGTATTCCAATCCGCAAATTGGTTCTACCTGGAATTACATGAGTGTGCATGTTACAGGGCAGATGACATTTATGTCGCACGAGCAGCTTATTCAACTCATGAAGAAATTAACCTTACATTTTGAAAAAGGGAATGCTGCTTCGCCAACCATTTATGATAACCTTCCGGATACATTCTTGGATAAAATGATGCCCGCCATCGTTGGCTTTGAAGTGAAAGCTCAAAAATTAGAGAATGTATTTAAACTTAGTCAAAACAGAGATCCGCAGAGCTATGATAACATCATTATGCAGCTTGAACAACTCGGTGGTGAAAGTATGTTAATCGCTCAGGAAATGAAAAATCGACGCGGTGAATTATTTGCTGAAGGCAGCGAATGGGATCCAAATAAATTTGCTTCGTAAGTTATGACAAATGAACATGAAATAGTAAGCAGCAGGATCATTTCTGCTTCCATTGATAAACTATATCAAGCTTTTGCCGATCCGGAAAAATTAGCCCAATGGTGGGGACCGAAAGGATTTACGAATACCATTCATGCCTTTGATTTGCGCGTAGGAGGCAAATTTGAACTAACGATGCATGGCCCTGATAAAGGGAATTATGAGAACGCATCTGTATTTACTAAAGTAATTCCTTTAAACCTAATTTCCTGGCACCGCATCACCCAACCGTGGTTTGACATGGAAGTAATCTTTCAAGATATTGACACCAATTCATCAAGCATAACATTTCGCATGATTTTCGACTCAGCAGAATCTTGCGACAAACTCCGCCGCTTTGTTGAACCCAATAATGAGGAGAATTTTGATAGACTGGAAGCTATGTTAGCGACTTCCGGTTTATAAGTTGATCATCGTTTGAACTCGGAGTTCGCTCTGTGACAGACTTTACTTCCACCTTTTGAATCCAAAAGGCGGCTCCAAAAGCTCGAGGCTTCCGCAGATGAATGACACCGCCCTAATGCTTGCGTTATGGCCCGAAAAAGGTCGGATTTTACAAAGTAATGAGCTAATTTCTTTATCTAATTAAGAGTAGCGATTTAATTTTTAGTAATTAACGACTGCCTTCCGGCTTACCTGTCGTTTAGCAACTCGATTTACAGTAAAACACTTTGCATAAGGGCTGTTGTCACCGCCTGCTAATGCCTCGTAGTTGGAACTAAGATTGTTCATGCCATCGGAATGCTGTGGTTTTAGCTTATATTTTATATTATCTCTAAAGTGTAGTTGATGATATTCGCAAGGTTGCTTAGATTGATCTATCATTTATTTTACTTTCCTTTCAAAAGCAACTTACATCGCTGTCTCTGCGGCTCCGCGCCTCTGCGTGAAAGCAACGTGCCATAACAACAAACCACAGCTTCGCGCCTTCAAACCTTTGCGACTGTGCGCGATACAAACACAAACCACTTAAACCTATTTACATATCATTTTAATTTAAATATTATACCTATCCAATCTCAATATATTTTTATAACTTCATACCGAAAATAGTCCCGCGATAACCTTCTAAGAAGTGATCAAAACTCAATTATCCGAAACCCTATGAAAACTTTAATGACATTCCTATTAATCACAGCCGGATTCAAGTGTTTTTGTCAAGACTGGGCGTTGTTTCCGCACGGCACAGACATGTATTATTTCGAGGAAGGCACCACTACCCTTTTCAGTTGCAAACAGGACTCCATTTTAGTAGCAGGAGATACAACTATCTATTACTTCAATAAAATTGCCCCCGAAGGAGCTACTCAGGCTTGCTATGATTCAATTTTGGATTATGACGAATATACTATGTTTAGTTGGCCTTCAATTAAAATGGAATTTACAGGAGTTGATTACAACTTATTCTTTTACTGTGATGAATTCGGGGCATTGCCGGCAATATTCAAATCTCTTGCTGCTGTTGGGTCAAACTGGGAAATACCTAATGCCTCAGATTATAGTGAGTTTTCTACTGTCACAATAACTTGCGATTCAATTATCTTGGGTAGTTTTCTAGGGATCACTGACAGTCTTAAATATTATTCTATACAAACCGTTGCGCCCTTAACAGGCACCTATACCATTGATAAGGCGCAATACATCCTCAGTAAGCATAATGGACTTATAAGATTTCTGCCCTTTCAAAAGCTACTAAATCCAACTACATGCGAAGATTGCTTTAAATGTTATGATTTGGTAGGTCAACATTCAGATATCGGAACAATTGGATGGAGCGGTCCTTTATGGGAGAATTGGATACAGTTGTCTGAAGGCGATTTTCTTAAATACAAACACTATTCAAATTCTATCTTTGGCACAACAGAGTCGTATACAACTGCTTTGATACAAAGCGTACAACACTTTAGTGATTCAATTGTAATCGAGTCATTAAACGCAGATGGATTGTTAGGCACAAGCACATATTATAAAGCTGCAATATTTAATGCCATTAATGCTCCTGTTTGGCAACCATTTTATATTCCTGAATATCACAATCAACCGGAGTTGGATCGCCTTATTGGAATAGCAGATTCATATGAAACAATTGTCGATACCACTACGTTTCCGGGTCATTGGCGTTACAAGCAGAGTTTGGTAACTGATGCCGTACAGGATAATGATTTCTGTTATGTTGAACCTTCGTTTGAATACGGCCATGAAATCAGATGGGATTCCTATATTGGATGGACTTTCGAATCGAGCGGTGGTCCAAAATACTATAACTACTCTCTTTTAATAGGATATGTAATTGACGGTCAAACTTATGGAAATTACTGGCCACTTACAGCTGAAGAACTGGCTATGCAGAAACCCTTGCTCTCAATATTCCCTAATCCGGCAACTAATACAATCACGGTCAATTTACCGCTTGAAACATTTTCGCAATACGAAATATGTGATATCACCGGCAAGATATGTTCTAGCGGGACTATGCAAAACATGTCACAAACAATCGATATTGGAGATATTCCTTCAGGCACATACATTCTAAAGGTCGCCTCCGATCATGCCATCCAAACAGGAAAGTTTGTGAAATTGTAAAATCGTAAAATCATTTTGCATCGGGTAGCGCAATTATTAATTAGGTGGCTTATGCATGTTGACTTGCAAGCCATTTACAAAATATGAACCCTCAAATTTTTTCGTTAATATTTCACAATTGATCATTCGCATGCAAACCTCTGCTACCACTCCCCTGCTCATTCTCGTTGCGGGTCCTTATCGCTCAGGCACCAACGATGATCCGGCATTGATCGCCGCAAATGTAAAAGCGATGACTGATACGGCCCTTGAATTATACCGACTCGGTCATATGCCTGTGCTTGGCGAATGGTTTGCATTACCCTTGATTGAAGCTGCAGGTTCTAAGCAAATTGGTGATGCCATTTTCAATGAATTATTTCATCCTGTCGCTGTAAAATTAATTGACCATTGCGACGCTGTATTACGCATCGGCGGACCATCGGCAGGTGCTGATGAAATGGTTAATACAGGTAAGGCGAAAGGTAAGTTGATATTTATGGAAATGAAGGAAATTCCCCAACTCAACAATAAATGATTTGATCACAATGCAGTGATCACGATACCTAATTCACGCAACTCTTCAACGGTAATTGTAGGTGGCATTATACCCTGTTCCAGTTTTTTGATAGCAAGTTCTCCCGTCTTGTAGGCATCACTCTCCGATGCAAATGGATGCAGACCATTAATAGCAGGAATATGCTCCTGATGCACGTAGCGAACAGTGTCGATCAGGATATCATAACCCCATCCACCCTCTACCTGAAATGGAATACAAGTGTATTGTGTTGAAGAGGTTGCAGTAGGTGACGATTTGGAAGCATGCGTTTCATCAATCGGCCTCGTATTAGAACTACATGCTGTTATCCCGACTATCAGTAACATCGCCGGTAGGCAACGAAATGTTTGCATCATTTTATCACAACAAATTTTGTGGCCTTGTGTGCTTTGCCATTATGCACTACACACTGATACGTACCTGCAGGGAGTGCATGCACATCCATTTTTCCCGTATAGTGGTCTGAAGTAATTCCCGACCATGAAACAATGCAATCGCGTGTCACATTACTTCCATTCAAATCGAATATTTCAATTATTAAATCATCGCCATCCTGCATCTGTTGTATATCAATATTGGCATATGCAGTAACCGGATTCGGGAATAATTGCACTGTTGCCTGCAATGCATGCAAATCGGTAACAGCATCTTGTGTATCAACCGGAACAATATTCGTGGTATCGCCCCACAACCAGATATCATAATTAAATGAAGTATCATATCCCATGCCTACAAATGCAAGTGTATCAATTACAAAAGCTGTCGCATTCACACGAGCGCCGCCCGGAAAATCAGGCATCTGTGTCCAGGTGTCGGCAATAGGATCATATTCCCAAAAATCATCTCTATTTACTAGCGTGGTGTCATATCCGCAGGCAATATATCCTTTGCCATTCACTGCAAATGAAACAGTACTATATCGCGGTGAACCTCCAAATGGGGCACGTGCATTCCAGATATTCATTGTTGGATCATACACATAGAAATCTTTGGTAAAAGCGCCATCGTCACCCGTGCCAACGTATGCGAGTCCGCCAATGGTGAATGCCGCTGCAAGGCGACGTGGTGTTCCGGCAAAATCGGCTTTCTGCGACCAGGTATTTGTAGTAGTATCAAATGCCCAAACATCTTTGCGATATCCTGCAGCATCCTGACCTAATGCAATATATCCTTTTGATCCGATGGAAAATCCGACCGCACATCTTCTATCAATTCCACCTACAGATGGTTTTGGCGCCCATGTATTTGTTGTATGGTTATATGCCCAGAAATCGTTCAAAAATGGATCACCCGCTTGACCTGTGCCGATGTAACCCATATCTCCGATTGTAAATGATGCTGCGCAATTGCGTTCCATGCCATCGCCAACGGCACCACCAATGCTTTCAATCTGTGTCCACGTATCAGAAATGGGATCGTAGGAATAAAAGCTCCTTCTAAAATCTTCTCCATCATAACCTGCACCAATAGCGCCATTATCGCTGAAACTAAAACTTGATGCTGCTGAACGTCCATCGCCCGGGAAATCAGCTTTCTTTTCCCATGCTTGGGCTTGTACAGCGGAAATTGAAATTAAAGTAATTATACTGAGCGTAACTAATTTTTTCATTGTTGTGAGGAGTTAACGGGTAAATAATTTTCCTGAAGTATATTGTATTTCACCATTAATATCTGTGGCTGCAATTTCGTAAACAAATAGTCCGTTTGCATGCAAATCGCCTATCGCAAATTCGCCATTTCCGGATTGATGGTTTTGAAATACTAATTGTCCGTTTATATTAAATACATGTAATGTATAGCTTGTATTGACATCGCTTTGTTGTACAATGATACGTGGTGTGTTGCCGGTGATATCAACCACTGCAGCCAGGCGATAATCGTCGGTTTCATTTTGAAGGAAGAAATAAGGTTTGTATTTATACATCCCGCGTTTCAAACCTGTCGGGCCTTTTCCCGTTCCTAAATAGCCGTAACCATTGATGGTGAATGCCACACATGATCTGCGTTCTGATGCAGGGAAATTCGCTTTTTGCATCCATGAATCGGTAGCAGGATTATATTCATATAAATCTTTCTGATAACCACCATCTGTGCCCATGCCAATAAATCCGCGTGTATCTATTGCAAATGCAGATGCGTTAAATCGAGGTGAACCGGGGAATGATGCTTTTTCAGACCATGTATTGGTGGCTTCGTTGTATTCGTAAAAATCGTTGGTAAAATAATTTTCATCAGCACCACAACCAACATATCCTTTATCACCAATTGCAAATGCCGATACACCATATCTTGAGCCGGCAGGGAAATTTGCTTTTTTCACCCAATCGTCAGTTGCCGGATCGTATTGCCACAATTCATTTGAATACCAACTTGGTCCGAATTTTCCGCATATCACATATCCTTTTGTGGTAGTAGCAAATGCTGACGCATAATATATACCTTGTCCGCTATTTCCTTCAAAATCATCTTTTGCCGTCCAGGTATTGGTGATGGGATTATATTCAAAGAAGTCTTTTTTCTTAGTTCCGCTCCACGCTACCAAACCATTTAAGCCGGTTCCTACATATCCTCTGTTGCCGATGGTAAATGCGATAGCATCACGGCGTTGTGATCCGGGAAGGTCGGCTTTTTGTGTCCATGAATTTGAACCCGGATCGTATTCCCAGAAATCCTTTTTACATACATTAGCGGAATCTACGCCTGTTCCCACATATGCGCGACCACCAATAGTAAATGCTACTGCGCGTTCACGCTCACCGCCTGCAAAGTCTGCGACCGGCGACCAGGTATTTTGTGCATCTAATGACCATGCACAAAGGAGGCAAATAATAGTTGTAATGATTTTTTGCATGACCTTAATGTGCTTTTAGTTGCCAGAGATCTTTGAGGTTGGTACCACTTGTTCCAAGTCCGCAGTATCCAACATTTTTAATTGTAAATGAAGTCATATACCGTCGACCCATGCCCGGAAATTCAGGTACGGAATCCCAAGTGTCAGTGTCCGGATGATATTCCCAGAAATCGTCGTAATTATCGCCACTCGAATAATTATCTCCTGTGCCGATATAACCCTTTCCGTTCATTGCAAAACCCGTTGCTTCCTGACGTGTTGGTCCCGGCACATCCGCTTTTGCTGTCCAGGTATTAAGGACAGGATCATATGCGTAGAAATCGTTGGTAGACCCGAAGGCGTTACCCGTTCCCACATAACCATAACTGCCAATTGCAAACCCCACTGCCGCAATTCGACCGGCTCCGGGAAGATTTGCTTTTTGTATCCAATCGTTGGCCAGTGGATCATATTCCCAGCAATCCTTTTTATAGTTTACACCATCACTGCCGGTAACAACATAACCTTTACCGTTGATTGCAAAAGCAACTGCACCATGCCTGTTCGAACCTTCAAAGGCCGCTACCTCTGTCCAGGTGTTTGTTTTGGGATTATATGCATAAAATTCGTCATGCTCCACAAACATCGGGTCGCGTCCTGTGCCGACATAAGCTGTTTGACCAATGGTAAATGCTACACATTGAAGCATTTTTCCGCCCGGGAAATCCGCCTTCTGCGCCCAGGTATTGGTTGAGGGATCGTATTCCCAGATATCCTCAAAAAGTATGTCAACAATGGAATTGTAATGGCCAAGTCCCATATATCCGCGTTCTCCAACGGCAAATCCTACGGCTCTGTGACGAGCTTCTCCGCCGAAATTGGCCTTTTCGGTCCATACCAATTCTGCTTTAGTGGTGGTAACCGAACACAGGAGGAGTACGGCGATCAGCCGGTTTCTGTGAAGGTGCATTTGTGAGGGTGTGTTTAATTCAGGTTAAATATATGTAAATTTTAGGAGAGAGGAGAGAGGAGAGAGGAGAGAGGAGGTGGGAGGGGTTGGTAAGAATTAATTAGTTTTGGTTGTAGGTATTTACCTTTAAACGAATCATTTATGGCCACTGCGAAACTATCCGGAACTGCTGCTCAGGAGCTTTTGGACATTCTGAAGAAACGCTTTGACAAGCATCCTCAGCGACATAAAGACATCAAATGGGCGAGTGTACTTAAAAAGCTCGAAGCCTCGCCAAAAGCTTTATGGTCGCTCAACGAAATGGAAATGACGGGTGGTGAACCCGATGTGGTGGGGATGGATCCATCAACCGGAAAGTTCATTTTCATGGATTGCTCTCCAGAGAGTCCTTCCGGTCGCCGAAGTCTCTGCTACGACGATGCCGCTCATGCTTCTCGCAAGGAGCATAAACCGGCAGGAAGCGCCATGGGATTGGCCGCCGAAATGGGAATCGAGCTGCTTGATGAGACTTGGTACCGCCATCTCCAAACCCTTGGGAACTTCGACAATAAGACCTCCAGCTGGCTGCAAACTCCCTCTCCTATCCGCAAGCTGGGCGGCGCTATTTTTGGTGATTTCAGGTATGCTACTGTTTTTGTTTACCACAACGGCGCAGAATCCTATTACGCTGCGAGGGGTTTTAGAGGCATGCTGCTCGTTTGAAACCACCGTTTCAGTTCGACTCAAATGTTAAAGTTGACCAATTATTTTGCGTAGTCATTTAGCTACATATATATTTGTAGCCAAATAGCTACATAATGAATCTCAGGAGAGATGTATTTCAAGCCTTAGCCGATCCAACCCGACGCACCATTTTGTTATTGCTGACTACACAAGCCATGACTGCCGGTGCCATCGCCTCGAATTTCGAGACTGCCAGGCCAACTGTTTCAAAGCATTTGCACATTCTCACTGAATGCGAGCTTTTGCAAGCAGAACAGAATGGCAGGGAAATACTGTATCACCTCAACCTTGACAAAATGAAAGAAATAGCTGATTATCTGGAGCCATTCCGCAGAATGTGGGATGAACGCTTCAATAAATTGGAAAACATCATGCAACATTATCATCATAAACCAAAACCATGACAGATCAGAAAACAATAGTTACAGCACCTGAGCATAGACAAGAGATAGTGATCACCAGAACATTTGATTTACCTGTCGACTTATTATTCATGGCTTATGAGGATGCCGAAATTGTAGCGCAGTGGATGAATACCAAGGTGCTAAAACTGGAATCAAAACAACATGGCAGTTATCGATTTGAAACACCAGATCCAATGGGAAATGTTCATGGGTTTAACGGAACCATTCACAGTTTCGAAAAAAATGCTTCCATAGTGCGCACATTTGAAATGGAAAATGGCGAATTCCCGGTGCAATTGGAATATCTCACATTCGAAAAATTGGGAGATGATAAAAGTAAATTAACCATGCACATTGTTTTTCAATCGATTGAAGCCAGAGATCGCTTATTGAAATTACCATTTGCCATGGGTATCAATATGGCGCATAACCGCATTCAGGAAATTCAGTCAACTTCAAAACAATAATATGAACAAGCGTAATAAAATTATTTATTGGGTAGCTACTTTATGGCTGTCGCTGGGGATGACATCAACAGCTATCGTGCAACTGAGTCACAAGCAATCAGAAGTAGATTTCATTCATGAACTTGGTTATCCTACTTACTTATTGACAATTATCGGCATATGGAAAATAGCCGGGGTCGTAATAGTTTTGAAGCCCAAATTTACTTTAGTGAAAGAATGGGCTTATGCAGGATTTTTCTTCTGCATGTCGGGAGCCATTTTCTCGCATATAGCCGTATCGCATACCTTTACAGAGATGGCGCCGGCGATGTTATTGCTTGTTTTAACCATTATTTCATGGTACATGCGACCTGTTGACAGAAAATTCACTTCACTTCAAAAAGCCTGATCAATGAATCCGAATGTAGATTTTTATTTCGATAAAGCCGGCAAATGGGAAAATGAGATCCGTGCATTACGGAAGACAATTTTAAGCTGCCAATTGCAGGAAGAGTTGAAATGGGGAACGCCATGTTATACGCTTGATGGTCGCAATATTGTTTTGATACATATTTTCAAAGAATACTGCGCAGTCTTATTCTTCAAAGGAGTTGCATTACAAGACGCTCAAAAACTCCTGATTCAGCAAACTGAAAATGTGCAGACGGCAAGACAAATGCGCTTTACTTCGCTTTCTGAAATAAAGAAAACAACCACAGCACTCAAAGCCTATATTTTCGAAGCAATTGAAGTTGAGAAATCCGGCGTTAAAATGCCTTTAAAAAAGACAAAAGAATTTTCAATGGCAGAAGAGTTTAAATCGGCACTCAATAAAAGTACAAAACTCAAAAAAGCATTTGAGGCATTAACACCCGGACGGCAGCGCGCATATTTACTGCACTTTTCATCAGCAAAACAATCGGCAACACGCATTGCAAGAATTGAAAAATATGTTCCGAAAATATTAGCGGGCAAGGGCATTGATGATTAATAATTCTTTGGATTAATTCTAATTAAGTCTGAAAATAAATACCAGTCAGTGTTTCAGCTGAAAATTCAACTTTTGAGAAAATCCGGTTTTCGTGGAAGTTGGTGATATTTGTCCTATTACGGGTCATGGGTATGCATCACCTTTGTATCATGCAGAAAGTGAAATACCCAATTTCGACCCTAACTCTGCACACACTGGCATTGTTAATTCTGCTTGTACCGCAGTGCACCGACATGATGGCACAAGTTGTTGAACCCGGGAGCAAATATGCTTCACCTGTTCATTTCATTCCAAACAATGGTCAGCTTACTGATTTTAATGGCGATTTTGTGCCTAATGTTTACGCTTATTTACAATCCGGCGATGTGCAGGTATTTGTCACATCGAAAGGGCTTACCTACATGCAGTATGGTGAGGTAAAGCCTGATCTTTCAGAAGGAAAGAAAAAAGTTCGCGATTGGGAGCGGATTGATATGCAATTGGATGGTGCCAAAATAAATGCCGGCAATATTCTCTTCGATGAAATCGGAAGTGAAAAGATGCAGTATTACGTTTCAGGATACGATGATCCGATTGTAGTTCAAGGATGTAATAGAATATTAATTCAGGAAATTTATCCCGGCATAGATTGGGAATTGCTGGTAAACGAGGCCGGGTTTAAATATAACTTTATTGTGCATGCTCATGCAGACTTATCACAGATACGCTTGCATTACATTACGCCCCTACCCATTTCTTCACCCGATGGTGATATTCGCATTCACGCCAAACAGGGTGATATCATAGAGCGAGCCCCCTACTCTTTTCTGCATGCGACAAACGAAGCAGTATCAAGCATAATTTTAAGTGAAGGAAAATCTGAGATGGGTGAAATATTCCTTTTTCAAACAGGAGATTATGATCACAATGAGGAATTAATTATTGACCCTTCTTTATGGTGGTGCACTTATTATGGCGGTGTTTTTAATGAAATTTTTAATTGTGTTGATGCTGATCTTTCAGGAAATATCATTGCCGTAGGATGGACAGAATCTGCAAACTTTCCGACATATAATGCAGGTACTTATTACCAGGGTACAAAATCAGTTAATGAAGACGTAGTGATTGTAAAATTTTCTGATATCGGAGAGCGCTTATGGGCAACGTATTATGGTGGCAACGCAGAAGATTTCGGTTATGGCGTGTCCACTGATGCATCCGGAAATATTTTTGTAACGGGCGAAACGGTTTCAAGTAATTTCCCTGTATACAACGCAGGCACCTATTTTCAAGCCGGATTAAATGGTGATGAGGATGTCTTTATCATCAAATTTAATGCTGCAGGAACCAGACAGTGGGCAACCTATTATGGTGGCGATAATAAAGAAGGTGGCTATAGCATTGCAACAGACAATACCGGAAATATTTTCGTTACAGGATATACCAAATCGTCAACCTTTCCAAAATTAAATGCCGGCACCTATTACCAGGCGAGTATGGCAGGTGTGCAGGATGCCTTCATGTTGAAATTCTCTAACACAGGCACCAGATTATGGGCAACATTTTACGGCGGAAACGCATTTGACGAAGGGAATGCATTGGCTACCGACAGTGATGGCGATGTATTTATGACAGGAACAACGAAATCCACTACCCTGCCGATTTATGATGCAGGAACATATTTTCAAGGAACGATGGCCGGAGATACCGATGCTTATGTAATAAAATTCAGTAATACCGGAAGTCGATTATGGGCGAGTTATTTCGGAGGTACTGATGCAGAATATGGAATGAGTGTAGTTTGCGATCAAAACGATAATGTGATTTTTGGCGGATATACCCAATCTTCTGTTTTGCTTACACATGTTCCTGATCTCTCATGGTATTGGCAAATCATGAATGCGGGCGGAACAGATATGTATATTTTTGAAACAGATAATGCCGGCAATAGTATCTGGACAACATTTTTTGGTGGCTCAGGTAATGAGAAAATGGATACTAAAGATGCATTAGATATCAGTGGATGTAATGACCTGTATATTTCAGGAACCAGCTTTTCATACGACCTGCCATTATATGATGCCGGGTGCAGCAGTTATTACGATGGCACCAATGCAGGAGAGGGAGATATCTGGCTTACCAGATTTACTGATGCCGGGCAAATCACCTGGTCGACACTTTTTGGATTTGAAAACGAAGATATTGCTTCATGTCTTGCTACATCACCACTTGATGGCAGCTCATTGTTTATGACCGGAGTATATCATGAATATGATCCGGGTGAAGCAGTTCCTCTTGTCAATCCGGGCGGCTCAACCTATTACGATGGATCACATAATGGCGATGATGAATGTTTTGTATCAAAATTTATTGCTGTTCCACTTAATCTTGATCTCTCCTATTCAAACTTATGCTATTGCCTCGATTCCGCAATTGTTACACCTTCTTGCGGTGTGGCTCCATACACCTACCTTTGGGCTGACGGGCAAACAGATTCCATAGCTACCGGTTTATGTCCGGGATTATGGGATGTAGAAGTTACTGATGCCGATTGTAATGTGGAAACAGTAACGTTTTTAATTGACTGTATACTACCTCTTGAATTAATAAATTTCACAGGTTATCAGGATAAAGGCAGAAATCAGCTTCAATGGGAAATTACAAATGATCCTGTCAGTGAATTTTTCAATCTGTATCGTCATTTTAATGGCGGTGATAACTTAATAACAAGCATTCCTGTCACTAATATTACAGATTACCATTTCAGCGACGATACCTTCAGCGAAGGTATTATGTATTACACACTGGAAGGCATATCCTCCACCGGCGAAGTAATATTCTCCAAAACTATTGCTGTAGAAGAAACCTCAGAGAAAGCAGATTTGATTATCACTTACCCTGAATACGAACGCGCAAAACTAATTCTCGATGCAGTAGACAATGAATCTACTTATGTAGATATTGTTGACATGCGGGGCGTTGTTATGATGCGTTTTCCGTGGAAATTAAGTCCGGGCAGAAATTACACCTACTTTGAACATCCTGATTTGCCGAAAGGATATTACTTAGTGACTGTAAGCGGTGGAACTACCGATCAGTATGTAGGGTTCTATCATCAATAAAGTTATTGCGGGAACAACTGCTCTAATTTTTTCCTGCGGTAGACGAAAATACCTTTCAATTGTTTAGCAATAAACAGCGCATTTGCAATAGAACCGAGAAAACCAAGTGGTGGTTGATAGGTTACGCGATCTATCATTAACACACCACCGTCAACAGCTTTTAAATGATGTTCGTGATGCCAGATCCGGTATGGGCCAACGCGCTGTTCGTCTACAAAATATTTCAATGGCTCGACAAACGTTATTTCGGTAACCCATTTCATTGGTATCCGAAATACCGGTGAAACATAATATTGAATGATCAATCCGGAATAAACACTATCCGGAAGGTCCTTGGTAAGCACATTAAAACGCATGTAATCAGGAGTAATCACTTTAAGATTATGCGGATCTGAAACAAACTTCCAGGCATCTTCGAGACTAGTAGGCAAAAATTGTTCTTCGTATATTGTATAAACTCCCATAATAATTATTTAATGCTATGCATGCCTCCGTCAACATGCAATATTTCTCCGGTTATCCATGCGCTATCCGGCGAGAGCAGAAAAGTAGTCATTTTTGCGATATCCTGAGCAGTGCCAATGCGTTTGAGGGGATGACGTTGCGCATTCGCATCAATTTTTTCAGCCGTATTGAGTAATCCTTCTGCCAGCGGTGTATCTGTGATAGAAGGCGCAATAACATTTACTCTAATTGAGGGAGCCCATTCGGCAGCAAGCGCTCTGGCAAACCCTTCAATGGCTCCTTTCGATGCAGATACCAAGGTATGAAAAGGGAATCCACGCTGAACTGCAACGGTTGAATACATTACTACTGCCGCATGTGATGACTTTTTCAATGCAGGATATGCAGCCTGTAATATGCGAATCATACCACTTACCTGCAATTGATAATCGTCGGCAAATTGCTGCGCATGAATGCGATGAAATGGTTTGAGTTGTATGCTCCCGGGGCAATAAACCACGCCATCAAGATGATCTGGCATCCAATTGATGATAGGTTCAGCATCGATGGCATTAAAATGATGCCAGGTTACCGCACTATCTAAATCAGCATTATGGTTGTTATAGGTTGCTGTTACCTGATGTCCGGAACTGATTAATTGATTTACCACTTCCCTGCCAATGCCTGATGATGCGCCAATGATGAGATAGTGTGCCATAATTTAATTTAAATCCAATTCCTGCTTGCGCTTTTTAATCAAATCATTGACAATAAGGGTATCACCATTTAGCTCCGGGCTTACTTCCAAGAGTAGGTAACGTTTTTTCTTCTCCAGAAAAAATATTTCTTGCCCTTCCTCCAAGGTAACTTTGCTGTTCGACATTGGGGATAGATTTGGATTCATCACTCCGGGTATAACGAGTGGAATGGAGGAGGCAGATTCATTGCGCAGCACAAAGCTTGCACTTTTCTTTTCTCCTGTGATCGTACCGATCACTAGCATTGTAGCGATGAATAGTTTCATGCATGGCAAACGGATGTACAATGAAATTGTTCAAAGCTCAGCGAGTTCAATCATCATCATCTTCCTCATGTTCTCCCTCCTTCCGTTTGCGATGTTCGCCCGAATTGCCATCTCCGACACTTCGTTTTACATCATGCTCGTTGGCACTGCCATGGCATCGTGCGCAATCATTGATATTATTTATGCCTTCCTCGGAATGCTCAGCCACCATTTTTCTTTCCGTATGCTCATGACATCCATAACAGGTATACGTCTTGAAATCTTGCTTTGTGTGACAGGTGTTGCATCGTACATTATGATTACCATCAAGCACAAAATACATATCATGGTTAAATGTTGCCGGTGACCATGCTCCGGTTTGATGGCAATTTGAACATGATGTTGAAGTGACTGCGATATGCATTTGGTCTTGGGGCGCCTGATGGCATGTACCACACTGCTGCAGCTCTACCTTATTAATCATTGCATGGTCAAATGCGCTTATTGATGACCAATTTTTTGTATCATGACAACTAGCGCAATTTTTAGAAACAATAGGATGAAGCTTATCTTCAGGAGCTGTATGACACTGGACACAATTCAAACCTTTCGCAGTTCCCGGCATCTTATGATCGAATGAATTGATAGCGACCAGCGGAATCCTTCCCTTGTGATCATCATGACACCCTATACATGATCTATTTGTCAACGCTTCGTGAAATAATATTTTCCCGGTATCAACACCTGTAGTATCACGACCGATATCTGCAGGATTATGACAGCTTATACAATTTGCATTTGGAATCCCCCAAAATGGTTGGTGACAGTTTTTGCAATCGTTATCTAATGCTGCATGTGCCTCTTGAAGCGGACCGGGGTTGATCATGCGATGAGGGAATTTTATTACCAGTACAACCACGAAAAGGGCAGTCATCAAAATCACGATCTTGTTCATGCGCCGTACATTATTGCAGTGATGATATGGATGATAGAAAATATGGCCAAAAAATAGGTGATAGGCATATGTACCACACGCCACTTTTTCATTGCTTCAACAGTTACTGCATCAAACAATAATACCTGATCGATCTCAGCCGGGGTTTTTCCGGCATCGAGCAATTCCTGTTTTTTAATTCTGAATGACTCGGTTGCTTTTTTGAGAATATATTTACCTACCAAACCGCTTGCCACAGTGAGTAGCATCATCAAAACAGCCAGCCATGGAAGTATCGCATTAAAATGTATACCTGCATGAACCAGAATGAATATGGTTCCAATCCATGCACCATATTCATGCCATTGCAGCAACTTTTTGGGTGTTCCGGATTGAATAATTTTCCGCTTGCGAAGACTATAAATAAACGAACTAATTACTAGTGCCGTTCCGAGGTATCCGAGATAAATACCCATGTGCGCCCAACCAACACGATGCAGAATATAATCAATCACCACTGTAACGGCAATCATCGTGAGGTACCACTGCATAAATGGCACCATAAACTTCGAAAAAATGTCATTTTTAACTGCCGGCATGAAATTGCACATTATCGCAATTCATCGATAATGGCAATTCCAAAATTGCATCATGATATCCTACCGAGCGGTGATATTCGTCAGTTTACACTTATTTTGAAAAATAAATTACTTAGACAAATTCTACGTTTGCCGGCTCAAAACAATTTCGTTTGTTTGCCGTCTTTACCGGATTTGTCATCGTTGTCGAGATCCCACTCGAGTTGGCTACCCACTTTTACAGAGCCTTCCTTAGCAGGTGGTGGAGTTTCCTCAACAGGTTCATCTGATGGAAGACCTGTAACTTTTCGTATCTCGTAGGAACTCAATCGCTTGCCTAAACTTTTCCATCCCTTAACATCGATGAAGCTTTCCACTTCAATGATCTCAGGAACTTCTTCTTGCTTACGGCCTTTTACAACAATAATTTCTATACGTGGTTTCTTAGCAGTAGAGGCAACATACAGTTTTGAACCGGGAGCTTCGGAGATGAAGAGGTATTTTTTATCGGGAACGACAGATTCTATATAGAATCGCTTCACGAACATATTCTTTTGCTCATTATCCCAATATGCTGCGGATACTACTTTTTGTTCATTATATTTCTCTAGCAATAATATCTCACGCATTTCGAAGCGATTGCTGAGCTCAAAATTGGTGAGTTCGTAATTACCATCGCGATAAATCACTAAAATGTGATCGCCCGTATCGAATTCGCCGAGGTATCGACCACGACCATCGACATTTAATCTGCCAACAGTTTCGTCCACCCAGAGCTTTCTTCCACCAAGTGTTGATGTTCCTTTTTCTTTCTGTATGATCTTACGCATCGGATACTTCGAAAGCGTATTTCCCATACTGCTCCTTCCTTTAACAGCGAGAGTTCCGAAATCGAAGTCGAATAATTTATTGATAGCACGTGCACTCGGATGCAGTTGTATGCTCACCACCTCACTTTCGCTATTTGGATTTGCTGAAAAATAAAGCACTTTGCTTTTTGCATTACCTTGTGTGAGATCATATTCTTTATCCCTCGTAATAGCCGTTACATTAAACCGCTTGGCAAAAGTTTTGCCCGACTTCCCATCCGTATAAATCATATGATAGGTCATGCGTTCGTCTTCCTTTTTCCAAACATTGGCATAGAGGATTTTTTTACCAATGAATACTTTGTCGGCAATACGCACAACCTTCATCTTTCCATCTTCGGTAAATGCAATGATATCATCAATATCGGAGCAGTCGCAGAGAAATTCATCTTTCTTCAATCCATATCCAACGAAACCTTCCTCCTTGTTTACATACAATTTTGCATTATTTGCAACTACTGCTTTTGCCTCAATGGTATCGAATTTGCGAATTTCTGTTTTCCGTTCACGGCCTTTGCCATATTTACGAAGCAGTTCTTCAAAATATTTGATGGCATAATCTGTCAGGTGACGTAAATTATGCTTCACCTCCTTCATTTCTTTTTCAAGATCGCGGATGTATTCATCAGCCTTAAATGCATCGAACTTACTGATGCGTTTGATTTTGATCTCTGTAAGGCGAACAATATCCTCTTCCGTAACCTCGCGCATCAGTTTAGATTTGAATGGATCGAGGCCTTTATCTATAGCTTTAATTACATCAGGCCAGGTTTCACATTCTTCAATGTCGCGATAGATGCGATTTTCTATGAATATTTTCTCAAGCGAGCTGAAATGCCACTTCTCATTGAGTTCCTGCAGCTTTAATTCCAGCTCCAGTTTCAGCAGGTCGCGGGTATTTTTGGTACTTCTGCGCAGTATTTCATCAACCGACAAAAACAAAGGCTTATCATCTTCGATCACACAGGTTGATGGTGAAATTGAAATCTCGCAATCGGTAAAAGCATATAAAGCATCCACCGTCACATCAGGTGAAATTCCCGGTGCAAGTTCGATTGCTACTTCTACATCTTTTGCAGTATTATCGGTAACCTTTTTGATTTTTATCTTGCCTTTATCATTGGCTTTGATGATGGAATCAATCAACGAAGTAGTTGTTGTGCTGAAAGGAATTTCTTTCACAACAATTGTCTTTTTATCAGCAACTTCAATTTTCGCCCTGCATCGAATCCTTCCACCACGCTCGCCATGGTTGTATTCCGAAATATCAATCATTCCTCCTGTTGCAAAATCAGGAAGAATATTAGTATCGTTTCCTTTTAACACTTCTATGCTAGCCAGTATTAATTCACAGAAATTATGCGGTAATATCTTGGTCGACAAACCAACGGCGATACCTTCAACGCCCATGGCAAGTACCATAGGAAACTTAACCGGCAGATAAATAGGTTCAGATTTACGACCATCGTAACTCAGCTGCCAATCGGTAGTTTCTTTATTAAATACCACCTCCAGAGCGAACTTTGAAAGTCGTGCTTCAATATATCGTGGAGCGGCGGCATCGTCGCCGGTTCTCACATCGCCCCAGTTTCCTTGCGTTTCAATGAGGAGGTCTTTTTGTCCCATGTTCACCAAGGCTTCGCCGATAGCAGCATCACCATGAGGGTGATATTGCATGGTTTGACCAATTACATTGGCAACTTTATGGAAACGACCATCGTCCATTTCACGCATGGCATGTAAAATGCGACGTTGCACCGGTTTATATCCATCTCGGATATCAGGTACTGCGCGCTCCAGGATCACGTAGCTGGCATAGTCGAGAAACCAATCCTTATACATATGTGAAACATGGGTAGTCCCCTGTTTTACCGGAATCGGTTGAATAGGTTGAGCCTGTT
>JAIBBA010000043.1 GCA_019694895.1 Chitinophagales bacterium | reverse complement strand
ATGTGTATTGGGGCGCGCAGACACAGCGCTCAATCATGAATTTTCCTATCGCACAGGATATTAATAAAATGCCTAAGGAGATCATTGCCGCATTTGCTTACCTGAAAAAAGCGGCTGCCATGACTAACCATCAACTTGGCGTTCTCGATAAATCGAAGGCGGATATTATCGCAACAGTTTGTGATGAGATTCTTGAAGGAAAATTAAATGATCAATTCCCATTAGTGGTATGGCAAACTGGTAGTGGCACGCAAAGCAATATGAATGTGAACGAAGTTGTTGCTTACCGCGCACATGTGTTACTTGGAGGAAGCCTGATGGATGAAAAAAAGGCTGTTCATCCAAATGATGATGTAAATAAATCGCAGTCGTCGAACGACACTTTCCCCACAGCCATGCACATAGCGGCATATAAGATTTTGCTGGAATGCACGATTCCGGGAATTGAAAAATTGCGCAATACACTTGCAGAGAAATCATTAGCATTCATGCACGTAGTAAAAATTGGAAGAACGCATTTTATGGATGCCACACCACTTACCCTCGGTCAGGAAATGAGTGGCTACGTATCACAGCTGGATCATGGATTGCGTGCAATTAAAAATTCACTTGCGCACTTAAGTGAGTTGGCATTAGGTGGTACTGCTGTAGGAACAGGAATCAATACACCGGAAGGATATGATGTATTGGTAGCAAAAAATATTGCAGCGCTTACGGGATTGCCTTTTGTTACGGCTGAAAATAAATTTGAAGCACTCGCGGCACACGATGCTATTGTTGAATCGCATGGCGCCTTGAAAACAGTAGCAGTATCATTGATGAAAATCGCGAATGATATCAGAATGTTATCCAGTGGTCCGCGCTCAGGAATTGGTGAAATTCATATTCCTGACAATGAGCCGGGTTCATCTATCATGCCGGGTAAGGTAAATCCAACGCAATGTGAAGCACTGACTATGGTTGCGGCGCAAGTAATGGGCAACGATGTGGCTATTAATATTGGCGGCGCGACCGGACATTTTGAATTGAATGTATTTAAACCGGTAATGATTTATAATTTCCTCCACAGCGCGCGTTTGATTGGTGATGCCTGTGTATCGTTCAATGATAAATGTGCGATGGGTATTGAGCCAATAGAAGCGAACATTAAAAAGCACGTAGATAATTCACTGATGTTGGTAACGGCATTGAATACTAAAATCGGTTATTATAAGGCTGCTGAAATTGCGCAAAAAGCACATAAAGAACATAAAACACTGAAGGAAACCGCTGTTGAGCTTGGATATTTAACACCTGAGCAATTTGATGAATGGGTGGTGCCGGTGCAAATGGTGGGCAAATTATAAATATCTGATTCATGAAAAAATAAAACCTGCATTCCTAAAACATGCAGGTTTTATTTTTTGTGCCGATTTCAATTTTTGTATAAGTTGAAATCGACTTACAACTGCGGTATTTTCCTTTACACCGTCGATTGCTATTTGGGAAATACCTTTCAGTTGTTGTATATGTTTACAAAGGAATAGTTACTTCACCCAGATCTGTGATAATACCCGTTGTAACACTGACACCGGGTAAAGTAATATCTGTAAATCCGGCTACTGCTGAAAAATTAACAGAATAACTTCCTTCCGGCAAACCCCCAATTAAAAATGAACCATCTGCCGAGATATAAGTGCCGGCGGTATCTGTTGCCGACATTGCCTGAACATAATATGCGGCATCCGCAGGAAAAACAACTCCGGTAATAGCACCTGATAGCGCCTCAGTATAAACTCTTATTACAGGTTTTAATGAATAGTCGCCATTTCCTTTTTCTACAATTGACTGCTCAGCATCAAAGTCCAACCAAAGATCATAGACAAGACCCGCTTCGAATGTATAGTGAACATTCAGTTTCAATCCGGATGTTTGTGCAGAAGGTGTTTCCAAAGGATGAGATTCTCCATCAACAACTACCGTATTGTTAGAACCTAATATCAATCGAATTTGTGAGATTGTTCTAGGGGATACATCTTCAGAAATGATCAATGTGTCGATGCCTGAATTAAATTCCAGTAAATTATATACCCCCGGAGTTACCACATCAAATGTTTCTACTCCCATATCTGAGGTGATCTCTACAGCTTGAATGTCGATGTATACTGCATCATATTCGGCAGGTGCATCGGTTAAATAAATGTTTACATGTGCCTGTCTGTCAGCTGTGTCATCTTTACAACTGCTCGTTGCTACCAAAACTACCAGGATTGGCAACATCACAATCATACTTATGATATTCTTTCTCATAGTGATTCAGTTTGATGTAATCCATACAAATCAGATGCCATCGCTATAATTTATTGAAAATCAATGAGTTTATTGCGTATGGAAATTGATTTATTGAGGAATTATTTCCCCATTGCATGTTGTTTTGACATCAATTTTGCATGTATCAATTTTTGGAGATCTACAATGATGTAATCAACTTTTATACTTTCAGAAATTGTGAAAGCCATTTCTTTACACAAGAAAATTACTGACCAATTGAAAACATTACATATTTCACTCATTGGATGATGTAAAGCCTGGCAAAATATTATTGCAAGCATGAGATCACATGCGTCTACCGGCACTTTCGGCGATATTGCCTGTTTACCGTGAATGTGTACTGTTTAGTATGCACAGGGTGATTTTTGTCGGAATTGGATTGTGTAAAAAGATCATTTGGAAATCAATCCTAATCTATTACCTTAGCATCAAAACTCACGCAAAATGAAAAACAAACTACTCGTTGCGGCAGTCGCCCTTACAATGGTGTTTTCCGCAAATCGTGCTTCTGCACAAGCTTTTTATCAAGGCGTTAATCATCTGAGCCTTGGTGTTGGATTTGGTGGTTATCTCGACTATGCCTACACCGGAAGCGGTGATTTCAGCCATATCCCAACGCTGTTTGCATCTTTCGACCATGGAACAATCGATGATGTCTTCGGAGGCAATATCGGAATTGGCGGTTTTGTGGGATACTCTTCTGCAAAATACAATTATGATTACCTTGGTTATCATGATGATTCTAAGTGGACGTATTTCGCAATCGGTGCTCGCGGTACTTACCATTACATCTTAGATAACGAAAACCTTGATCTTTATGGGGGTATCAGCATTGGTGTGTTGTCGCAGAGCTACGACTACAATTCAAATTATCCATGGGTAGGATTTGATCCAAACTCATACTACGATTATAATAACATGGTATTGTATTCATCCGCATGTGTAGGTGCAAAATATATGTTCTCTGAAAGTCTCGGCGCCTTTGCTGAACTTGGTTGGGACATTGCCTGGTTGAAAGCAGGTGTTACACTTGGACTTTAATACATTCCAACAATAAAAAAACCGGTTGTGCAAACAGCCGGTTTTTTTATTTTATATTAGTTGCAATTATTTTATTTCTTCATAATCAACATAATCCGCATCCTTCGAATTTGTCTTTTCCGAAGTCCCGGCAGGATTCTTTTTCTCCCGTATGTTATTCCCCCCTTGCTGTTGTGACGATTGACGGGCTCCCTGCAACATTGGCTTGATGAAGGCGATGTAAATGATGATGATAACTGCTATCCAGGCGACGTCCGACATGATGAAATAGGAGAGAGGAAAAAGGAGAAAGGAGAAAGGTTGATTAAAGTGAGATTAATATTTGAGCAAAATTATGACTTTATTTCTGAGCTAAGGTAATTTATAAGGTTAGAAAGTTGTTGAAAGCAAGTGTTGACAGCATTATTTAAGGTGTGGAGTTCTGTGTTTTGTATGAGGTTCAAGGTTACCAAGATATCGAAACCAGAGTCCACCTCAACCAAAGATCCTCGAGCCATTTCATAATATCGTCTTCTGTCAATTTTCGAACGTTTAGATGCACCTTCAGCAATATTTAAATGGACGGAAACAGCAGCACGCTTGATCTGCTTTTCGATACCAAACCGTTCTGAAGAATTTACAGTATCTAACACCTTATAGCATTCCCTTACAAAGGTTAGACTGGCCAAATATATGGGCAGTTTTTTGTGCGAGAGATCCAAAAACATACATGGTATTTTAAAGGTAAACAATCCCCTAAAATTAACCAGTAATAACAAATCAAGTTTAATCGCTTATCATCCATTTAAGGCTAAGTAACAGCCAAATAGAACCCTATTTGCGCTTTCCACCTCACCCTCCTCTCTCCTCTCTCCTCTCTCCTCTTTCCTCTTTCCTCTTTCCTCTTTCCTCTCTCCTCACCTTGAAAGAAACATCGACTTCTTCGAATACATTTCCCTAAAGAACGGATCCTGCAAATCGGCGATGAACCGGATGGCTTCGCCGGTGGATTTCATTTCAGGGCCGAGCTCTTTGTTGACGTTAGGGAATTTTTCGAAACTGAAAACAGGTTCCTTGATGGCATAGCCCTGTAATTTTTTGTCGAAGGTGAATTCGCTCAGTTTTTTAACTCCTAGCATCACCTTGGTAGCCACATTCAAATATGGAATCTGATAGGCTTTGGCTATGAATGGTGTTGTTCTTGATGCACGTGGATTCGCTTCGATAACATAAACTTGCTCATTTTTAATTGCGAACTGAATATTTATCAACCCGCGTATATTGAGTGCGAATGCAATCTTTTCCGTGTATGCTTTCATTTGTTCCAGCACACGTTCACTTAAATTGAAACTTGGTAATACCGCACTCGAGTCGCCACTGTGAATACCTGCCGGTTCGATATGCTCCATGATGCCCATGATGTGCACGTTTTCGCCATCGCAAATCGCATCGATTTCTGCTTCTTCAGCGCGATCAAGGAAGTGGTCGATCAATATTCTGTTATCCGGGAAATGTTTCAAAATACCGATAACCGAACGCTCAAGTTCCTCATCGTTGATTACAATCCGCATGCGCTGTCCGCCTAACACATAACTCGGACGCACCAACACCGGATATCCGATGCGATGTGCCACTTCCAATGCTTCTTCAACAGTTGTTGCTGCACCATATTCAGGGTATGGAATGCCTAAATCTTTCAGCAGATCAGAGAACCTGCCGCGATCTTCCGCAATATCCATATCGTTATAGGATGTTCCGATAATTTTGATGCCTTTTTCATGCAATTGCTTGGCAAGTTTTAATGCTGTTTGTCCGCCTAACTGCACAATAACACCTTCAGGTTTTTCATATTCAATCAATTCCCATAAGTGCTCCCAGAATACCGGTTCGAAATATAATTTATCGGCAATATCAAAATCAGTAGAAACAGTTTCAGGATTACAATTCACCATGATAGCCTCATAGCCGCTCTCGCGAATGGCCAATACACCGTGCACACAGCAATAATCGAATTCAATTCCCTGGCCTATCCTGTTTGGACCTGAACCAAGTACGATTACTTTTTTTCGATCACTTACAATACTTTCATTTTCATCTTCGAAAGTAGAATAATAATATGGCGTTTTTGCCTCGAATTCAGCTGCGCAGGTATCAACCAGTTTATAGGTGCGTTTGATACCCAATGATCTGCGGTGATTGTAAACTTCCTCTTCGGTGCAATTGCCAACAGTATTTGCAATTTGAATATCGCTGTATCCTTTTTGTTTTAATTCAAGGAAAAGTTTTTTAGGAATATTAGTGAGTTGGTATCTGCGCAATTCTTTTTCAAGTTTTACCAGATCTTGTATCTGCATCAGGAACCAAGGATCTATCAAACTTTGGTTGTGAATGGTGCGCACAGGCACGCCAAGGTCCATCGCTTTTTTAATGTTGAATATTCTGTCCCAGTGCGGTTTTGCCAGACTGTCGATGATCTCTTGTGAAGATTTGTAAAATCCCTTTTCACCACTCAATCCGATTTTATTGTTTTCGAGACTTTGACAGGCTTTCTGCAGTGCTTCCTGAAAACTGCGGCCTATACTCATCACTTCACCAACACTTTTCATCTGCAATCCTAGGGTGTCATCTGCACCGGGAAATTTATCAAAATTCCATCTCGGCATTTTTACTACCACATAATCCAATGCAGGTTCGAAATATGCTGATGTAGATTTTGTGATTTGATTATTGAGTTCATCGAGATTATAACCTATCGCCAACTTCGCAGCAATTTTTGCAATCGGATAACCGGTAGCCTTTGATGCTAAAGCCGATGAACGCGATACACGTGGATTTATTTCTATCGCTATCAGGTTTTCCGTATATGGATCTTGAGCGAACTGCACATTACATCCTCCCGCAAAATTTCCCATCGCACGCATCATCTTTATGGCGAGGTTGCGCATATGTTGATAGCAAGTATCACTCAATGTCATTGCCGGTGCTACCGTGATCGAATCGCCGGTATGTACTCCCATGGGATCCAGGTTTTCTACAACGCATATAATTACTACATTATCATTAGCATCGCGCAGCAATTCAAGTTCATATTCTTTCCAGCCCAATACCGCTTGTTCTACTAATACCTCATGCGTTGGCGAGGCTGTTAATCCGCGCATCAAAGCAGCATCAAGTTCTTCTTTTACCTTCACAAAGCCGCCACCTGTTCCGCCAAGCGTAAATGATGGTCTGATTACGAGCGGGAAACCAATTTCCTGGGCAAATTCTTTTCCCTCAAGAAATGAATTCGCAACATGACTTTTTGCAACACCTATGCCCAATTCCACCATCAACTGGCGAAATAATTCCCTGTTCTCAGCGCGGTCGATGGCTTCGATATCTACACCTATCATCCGCACAGAATATTTCACCCATATTCCCAACTCAAAAGCTTCCTTTGCAAGGTTGAGCGCCGTTTGTCCGCCCATGGTTGGTAACACCGCATCTATCGGTGTGCCTTTTTCGATATTTTCTATCAATATTTTCTCGATAGATCCCACATTCAACGGCCACAAATAGATTTGATCGGCAGTAACCGGGTCGGTCATGATGGTGGCGGGATTGGAGTTTATTAATGAAACTTTTATCCCTTCTTCGCGCAAACTGCGACTCGCTTGTGATCCTGAATAATCAAATTCACAAGCCTGACCAATGATGATGGGTCCTGATCCAATGATCAATACATGCTTAATAGAGGTATCCTTCGGCATAATGTCCGTTGTATGATAATAAGGTTAGGAAAATAAAATGGCCTTGGGGAGTAAAAGAGAGCTGATGACCGGCCTGAAAATGCATTTCAGGATGCAAATTTACGGTACTTCGACCGCTTTTCCTGCTACTTTTTCAGTTATCAACAATCCATGCATGAAAATGCCGGTTATTCACCGCTGGTAGAGCAAAAATGGTGGATTAAAGCTTCGGCTCGTCGTATTTTCGCCTTATGACAGCAGCTGGGGACTTTCAATTTGGCGATGCAGTGTTTCATTATACGAGGTTTGGCAATGGAACTGAGGTCATGTTGGCTTTTCATGGCTTCAGCGAGCCCGGAACGAGCTTTTTGCCCCTGGAGCCTGCCCTAGGCCTCCGCTATACGATTTATGCCTTCGATCTTCCCTGGCACGGAGAAACGCAATGGCCTGAAGGGCGGATTTTCACGCCTGCAGACCTCCTGGGACTCGTAAGGGGCTTTCTGGACTACTTAGGCGCCTCAAAATTTGCCGTTTTAGGGTTCAGTATGGGCGGGAAATGCGCTTTGTATATCACCAAACATATGCCTGACAGGCTCAATGCCCTGTGGTTGCTGGCCAGCGATGGGATTCAAACGAACAGAATCTACAATGTGGCGGTTTATCCGGCATGGGGACGAAAACTGTTTAAAACAACGATTAGGCATCCATCATGGTTCTTTGGAATGGTGAATTTGGCAACGAGGCTGAGATTGATCACCCCCTGGCTGAAGAAATTTACCAATAACCATATGGCTACGCGTGAAAAACGTCAACGGCTCTATGATACCTGGATCAGCATGGCAGGATTTAACCCGGATATCGAACTGGTGAAAAAACAACTCAATACCTTTCATATACCTGCATTATTATTTTTCGGACGAAGAGATGAAGTAATACCGTACACGGTAGGCGAACAATTTGCCGAAGGGGTGGCGCTTGCAAAATTGACCGTGTTAGAGCGCGGACATTATTTTATTGATGAGAAGATCAATCCTATGTTGGAAGAAGCTATGCATTTCATTTGAAGATTACGTAGGTCTGATGATATAAACTACATTTGTACTGCATGCTATTTATCACCATTGGCACCATTTTACTTATTGCAGGCTACGTTTCACTCGTGGCATTTTTTCTTTATGGATGGTGGAAGTTAAAGGAATTTAACGGCACTGCTACAAAAAAGCATGTATTTATTACGGTAATTGTGCCTGTCAGGAATGAGGAAAAAAATATCGTACACTTACTTCGCGATCTGAAGGAGCAAACCTATCCTGCAGACAAATATGAAGTGATCATAGTAGACGATCATTCTACAGATCAGACAACACAGAAAGTGATGCAGGCGAAAATGGATAATGTGCGCATTATTTCATTGGGAGATGCGGGAACTGTGCGCATGAACAAAAAAGCAGGCATTCAACATGCTGTTTCATCGGCAAAAGGTGAATTGATTATTACAACGGATGCTGATTGTCACGTTGGCAATAAATGGATCTCTACTATTGCGGCATATTATACCGAACATGAACCTGTAATGATCGCCGGTTTGGTAAACTATTTTCCTGATGCAACATTTTTTGGAAAATTTCAAACCCTTGATTTTTTAAGTCTCGTGGGTATTGGAGCTGCCTGCATTCAAAACGGGTTTTACAATTTATGTAATGGTGCGAACTTAGCATATACAAAGGCAGCATTCGAGGCAGTGAATGGCTACGAAGGTGTTGATCATATTCCCAGCGGCGATGATATGATGCTTATGCATAAAATGGCGCGGAAATTTCCGGGAAAGATTGCCTCGCTGAAAAATAAAGACAGCATTGTTTACACACATACCGAAACAGATGTAGTCTCATTTTGGCATCAACGTGTTAGATGGACGAGCAAATCAACACATTATGAAGATAAGCGTATTACATTGATATTGAGTTTCGCCTATCTGTTTAATTTACTGATTGTATTCAACATGGTAATCGGGTTTTTTGTGCCCGGCATGCTAAAGCTTTCAATGTGGATGTTTCTGGTGAAAATTTGTATTGATACATTATTTACGTATGCCGTAAGCAGATTCTTCAGGCGCGAAAATATTCTTTGGCTTTTTCTGCCTATCCAGGCATTACATGTGTTGTATATTATAATAATTGCACCGGCAGGTGTGTTTGGTAAATATCAATGGAAAGGTCGTCGCCATTAATTCAATGAAATTTAAACGGAAATTACTTAGCATACTGATATTCGTTGCCGCATCCGGGGCAATTGCAGTTCTGTGGAAATTACTCGACACCGATATAGATTGGTTCGTGGCGATTTACAATAGTATAACCGCAGTTATGGTTATTTATGTTGGCACATTAATGTTATTTATTTACCCGATTGCCTTTCTTAGGAAATACTGGGAGAAAAAGAAATCGCAGATAGACCTGAATGCGAAACCGAAATATAAAGTGTACGACAGGTTGATGCGCAATACAAATGCACTTGCAGGAGGTTTGTTTATTCTATGGGTAGCCTTAGCTGCAATATTTGCACATATCATTATCCCGGATAAATCGCCATACGCAGGAGATCAGATGAATGAGATTGCGTATAAAGAGCCCGGATTTTCTGTGAAGGTGTTATTAGTTCCAGCCGACAGACACGTTTCATCGACAGGTGTGATCGATTGGTTTTTGAATGGCAAGACTTCATCGTTTAAACAAATACCAATCAATGATGCATGGTTGGTGAAGGGCGACTCACTTTATGTTTCGCGGTATCTTGGAGATAATATGGTTGGCATTCCCATGGTGTTTGCCACTGAATTTATCACAGGAAAAAAATCTGTGGTAGCCGAGCAAAGCCAAATAATTGAGAATGAATTTATCGAAACAAGGCATTTCTGGTTGGGGACCGATGATTTGGGCAGAGATTATTTAAGTAGAATTATTCTTGGTGCCAGGGTGTCATTATCAGTGGGCATTATTGCGGTACTGATCGCATTATTTATCGGTATACCACTTGGTGCGCTGGCCGGATTTTATAAACAGTATCCTCCGAAATTACGTTTTGGGAAAAAGCGTGCAGTAAAAGTTCCTGTAGACAATAGTGTGATGTGGATGATAAATATTGTTTGGTCTATTCCCACATTACTGTTAGTGTTTCCAATTGTTTTTGCATTCGGTCAACAGTATTATACTATTTTTATTGCCGTTGGTATTACCATGTGGGTAGATATTGCGCGCATGGTTCGCGGGCAGGTAATGCAAGTGCGTGAAATGGAGTTTGTGCAGGCAGCGCGCACATTTGGATTTAGTGATACGAGAACGATCTGGCGACACGTATTACCGAATATTACCGGTCCGGTTATAGTTGTAACGGCTGCCAACTTTGCTTATGCCATTCTTACCGAGGCGGGATTGAGTTTTTTGGGTATTGGTGTGCAACCACCCGCACCGAGTTGGGGATTGATGATTGCCAAATACAAGGATAACCTGATTACAGATCCATATTTACCCTTGATACCCGGATTTGCCATCACCCTGCTAGTGCTTGCATTTTTTATGGTGGGCAACGGATTGCGTGATGCACTGGATATAAAAAGCAGGCTGTAAGCAGTTGTTGGAAGCAAAATATTTCAATTGTGCAGACACTTTCTCTTTCGGTAACAATTATGTGACCATTCATTTACACTTCAATACACCTCATATCTTACTTTTATTTGCTTATTTTGCATGGTCGATTGATCAATCATGGCGATAGCAGGACTTAATGTAATGGAAATGTTGCGCAACCAGTTGAAGTTAAAACAACTGGAGATAGATTCGCTATTGGAGATCACGAAGTCGATCAATGCAAATAAATCGGCATCTGCTCTGTTTGAACTTTATCACCGCACGTTAAGAGATCAGATTGGCGTTGAAAATTTATTGCTCTTCAGTAATATGGGTGGCGATTGGGAAGCGATGATAGGCGATAAGCTGATTTCTGAAGACCACCCGGAAGTGATGCAGTATTTGCTGCCCTATGAAAAACTTACTGATTTAACTACCGTAGATATTCCTGACTACCTCAGTGAATATGACTTGTTGATTCCGGTGTTGCATAAAGACAAACCGCTGGCTTATTTACTCATGAGCAATCCACGGGTTGAAAGTTATGAGCCGCTTGAAGACAAAATTAAATTCGCACAAACGGTAACCAATATTGTTATCGTAGCCATTGAGAACAAGCGATTGTTCAAGCGCGAAGTAGAACAGCAGGCATTCAAGCGCGAACTCGAACTAGCCGCTCAGGTGCAGAGTATGCTCATTCCCGATACCCTTCCGCATACCGAACAAGTGCAGATGGCAGCCATTTATCTCCCTCACAAAAACGTTGGAGGCGATTATTATGATTGCCTTGAGTTAAACAATAAGGAAATATTTTTCTGTATTGCCGATATTTCAGGGAAAGGAATTGCAGCTGCTATATTGATGGCAAATTTTCAGGCACAAATTCGGGAGCTCACTAAACGCAATCCGCCAACCATCGAAGAGTATATGCAGGAATTGAACAAAGGTGTGTTGATGAGCACTAAAGGTGAGAAATTCATCACGCTGTTCCTGGCAAAATATGATCGCACTACGGGTTATCTCAAATATGTGAACTCCGGGCATAATCCGCCAATATTAGTTAATAGTCAAGGGACGAAATTGTTGGATAAAGGCACAACAATACTCGGTATGTTCGACACTCTTCCTTCAGTGAAAATGGGGCAATTGCCGATTACGGAAGACACAGCAATTGTTTGCTATACCGATGGATTGACTGATGTGGTAAATGAGTTCAATCAGGTGTTCCCACTTGATGAATTAATTGAGTTGGCAAAACAACATTATAAAGAACCTGTAGAGGTGTTAAATAAAAGCATCATCGACGAGATCATGCATTTCAAAGGCCATGACGGTGAAGTGAGTGATGATATCACTGTGCTCTCGGTAAAAATTCATCCCGCAAATTAATCTTTAGCCGGAGCTTCAGCGCTTAAGGCAGGATTTCTTCTAAGTAATAAATCGAAACTTACCAGTAGCGATAGGAACATGAAAAATGATGTACCTATTTTATCTGCTTCCACCAGATCGCTCAATGCCAGGTTTATAATGATGGTAATGATCGACAAGGTTATCGACATGGAAATATGTTTATACTCTATGTTGGTAAATCGATGATACAATCGCTGGCCTAAATACATCGTATAGATTAATAGTACTACCCAAACAAAAGTGCCGGGAAAACCCTGTTCGGTGGTTACCTGCAAATAATAATTGTGCACAGTTGATCGCTCCGGGTTTTTACTGATATACGTTTCGAATTTATTTACGGTATATTCTTTATAGTTGAAATAAAACTGGCCGGGACCAAATCCCATATAAGGCTTGTCTTCTATCATGTGAATGGCGGCTACCCAACGATAGATGCGTTCGGCACTGGAAACATCCTCCAACGACATGGTAGATTCCATGTGCTCATTGAAATTGGTATGATAAATCGTTTTTTTGTAATCAGGAGCATAATCCAAATAGCGATTATTATGCAACATGACTATTGCAAAAATGATAACGCCGAACACCGCAAATACAGCACTTGTTACTAATTTATTCATTCTTATGATGAAAAATGCAATTGTAGCACCTGCAACGCTTAACCAGGATGATCGAGTATAAGAGAAATAAATCCCGGCGATAAGCACAACTATGCCAAATTGAATGATCCATCGCTGCCAGGTATTTTTGGGATACCATCTGTATGCTGAAAAGAGCATTGGAAGCATCAAAGCAAGAAATACTGCATAATTCACGTGGTTCCGGAAGAAAGGAACCATTGTTTTGTTTACTTCGCTGAAAGCAAAATGATACTTATTGTGATTGATGAGGGTGTAAATGGTCAGCGCAAGTGTCGGGACAAACAGACACCAGAAAGCTTTTTTAAAGGTGGCGATATCTTTTATCACCAGCGAGGTCATGAAATAAAACGTAGTAATATACCATGTCTTCGCCAGCATATATTTCAAAGAAATAACAATATCCTCTGAAAACATGGTGGTAACAAGCATCCAGGCAAAGTGCACGTATAATATTATCGTCAATGGATGCAAAAAGAATCCCGTATCAAACAATTCACGTTTCAAAAAAATGAAAAAAATAAACGTGAACATAAAAATGATCATCATGGGCTCAGTAGGTAATGTGGTACTGAATCCCGACGATGAATAATATTCAATGGAAAAGGGTGTAGCAATCAGGAGCAGAAAAAAAATCACTCTGAAGTCTACAATCATTTGGTAGGCAAACAGAAACGCAACAGGAACTGCAAAATACAATGGTTCCTCTAAAATCACACCGGCGAAAATCGCAACAATGGCGAGCAATGTTGCAATCCAGTATATAGAAAACTCAACTGGTTTTTCCAGCGTTTTAAGCATTTTGAATGCGAGATTTGATCTTTCTGTAGTTTTCTGTAATTACTGCGAGCAAAATCATGAAAACGATAGTGCCAAGTGTTACACCGATCACGATCAACGAACGAACGGGTTTGTCCTTGCGTAAAGCAGGGTAGGCGGCCTCTGTAATATGCACAGTGCTGAAATCGGTATTCAATGTAGTTTCGTTCTGCTCCAATAATTTGCGATCAAGATTAAGGTCGTCAACGGCGCTTTGTAATTTGCTGTCGAGAACAATCATCATTTCCGCTGATGCACCTGCTTTGCGCTGCGCAGCGATGCTATCGGTAAGATTAGTAACAATTAATTCTTTTTTGGCTACCTGATTTTTAAATGTATTTACAATAAGCTTTTTATCGCGCATAATAATGTCTTTATTATGCTGATCTATTGTTTCAACAATATGGTTCGCAATATGCATTGCGGTATCCTTATTCTTATCCCAAACTGAAACTTCTATCGCACCATATTCTGTTTCTACTGCACTATAGTTCTTTAAAAATTCTTTCTTGCAATTGTAGCGCGCCATTTCTTTGGTAGAATCGATATCATAATGCTCCATCAAATGGAAGTGATTGATCACATAATCGATTAAGCTGCTGGTATTGGCGATGGTAAGAATGCGATCTACGTCACTGGCAGTACCGAAATAATCAATTTCGATTTCGCCGGTACTCTGACTAAACAATACCTGCCTGTCGGTCATGATGGGATTCGAAGGATAAAAGTTTACCGTCGACTTAAAATAGTCGGGCATAAAGAACCACGTAATGATACAGGCTGCGATTGCCACAACCACCGTTGTAATGATGATGGGTTTACGCCATTTAAAAATGATCTGCAATAACCTGATCAGGTCGTTCCTTTGTTCCATACATGAAGTTTAGGGTGCAAAGGTAGGAAAATCTGCCTAAGAGCCTTGCCTGCGTGCTATTGCCGACTGCATCACTGTTTTGAGGCTCCGGACCTCAGTCATATTGATGATACCTGCGGGTATGGCGAGGAAGGCGCCGGATGCGAGCCCAATGACCCATTGCCATGTCCAGGAAATATTAAAAACGGCAATAAGCAGGTTCACACCAATTACCGCTGCTAGATAAAATATCGACCGCAGCCATTTGGAGAGATTTGAGCCCAGCGAAAACAAGCGATGAGCCACGGCGATATGTGCTAATAATATCAATACCTGAGCAAAAACTGTAGCCTTTGCTGAACCTAGCGCTTGTTGTTCGGGAATCAGCATCAGGTTTAATATGATATTAAGTATGAACCCCCCAAAACTGATATAATTCAGCATTTTGATACTGCCATGTGCGGTGATGAGACTGCCATATACATAAGTAAGGCTTATGCAAATGAAACTTGCCATCAACCAGCCAAAAATGCTGCCTGCAGAGGGGTCATGCACATGATAAAGCAACTGCATGATGTCTTCACGATGTATCAGACAAGCGATGCCTGCTGAAATACTGCAAATCAACATGATCTGAAACCCGAGGTCCAGTAAAGGTTTTACGGATGTGTTTTGGGATATCATGCGGGCAAACATTGGCATCAACATCCCCGCCATTAAAAAGCCGAGTATGCTCATGGCATCCAACAATCGAAATGCGGAGGCGTAGATGCCTGCCTGATAAGGACCCTTATCGCCCAACATCCGCTCCAGCATCACTCCGTCGGTACGGTAATAGGCTGTCATCAGAAACCCGAGTAAGGCATAAGGCAAGCTTCCCTTGAAAATGTTTTTGATCAGTGCTTTGTCGATGCGGTTTGAAATGGTAAGCTTTTGTCTCGAAAGCACTGCAACGGCAACCAGTATGGCCACAACAAAGCCTCCTATCTGTATCCAAATGAATAATGGAATTGACATGGTTATGCCTGATGCACCCCAAAATATCCAGGCACATAAAATGGATGTGGTGAGTTTGTCCAGTATAGACAATACAGCATCTGTGCGGAACAAATGCAAAGCATTGACATTGCTGCGCAAGAAGGTGTAAAATGACAAGGCGATCTGCATCAACACCAGTAGTCCGAGAATTTGAAATTGTTCGCCTGAAAATTGCACGCCAAAAGCAGCGATAAATACTATTATGGTATATACCACTCCTAACAATAGCTTCAGCACCAATGTCGACATGATGTTACGACCCAATGTTTGAGGATCTTGAGCTACCTGGCGATTGTTGTAATTGTTGATGCCGAAATCAAGCACCACCTGAAAAAGATAACTGAAATTGAACAGAGCAAAATAAACACCATAAACCTCCGGACCCAGCGTATTCTGCACGGTCCTGTCGATGCCCAATATCCAAAATGGCTTCACCAGCAGGTTCAGAAAGAGTAAAAAGCCGATGTTGGTGATAAAATTTTTGCGCATTTTTTTGTTGAAGTGTTAAAAATAGCTATTATTGCTTCAAATTCTACGCTAGCGGTCAACATCTACTCTAAAGTTTCGTGTCTCGACTAACCTCTACGCTTTTTCTGTTTATTGGTAAAAACCCAAATGTATAACATGCTGATAGCTGTTAATACCCGTTTCCTTATTAAGGATAAACTGGAAGGCATAGGATGGTTTACATATGAGACCATGAAACGCCTCACCCGGAACCACCCGGAGCATCATTTTCTGTTTCTGTTCGACAGAGACTGGGATCCTGAATTTATTTTCAGCGATAACATTACCCCTGTCAAGGTATGGCCTCCGGCAAGACATCCGTATTTATGGAAATATTGGTTTGATACTGCCCTGCCTCGTATATTTAAAAAGTACAAACCCGATCTGTTTATTTCTACCGATGGCATGATGTCTTTAGCGGTGAATGTGCCAACAGTATTGGTGGTGCATGATCTTGCTTATATTGAATTTCCACATCATATCCCACGACTCACGTACGAATACTTAAAACATTTTACGCCTAAGTATCTTTCAAAAGCAGATGCCATTATAACGGTATCCGATTATTCGAAAAAGGATATCATAGATAAATATCAAATCGCAGATAGTAAAATTGATGTTGTGGCTAATGGAGCGAGCGATAATTTTAAACCACTGGATGAAGTCAATCGTTCAATTGTGAAACAAAAGATCAGTAGTGGTAGCGAATATTTTATTTATGTTGGTAGCATACACCCTCGCAAGAATGTAGGCATGCTTATGAAAGCGTATGATCAACTGAGGGCAGAAGGTATCTGTGATCATAAATTAGTGATCGTTGGTAGATATGCATGGAAATCAGGTGAAACTTATAACATCTATAAGTCTATGCAATTTATTGATGATGTTATCTTTACAGGCTCAATGAATCAGGAACAATTGACGGAAGCAATCGGTGCGGCAGACGCATTAGTGTATCCATCCTTATTTGAAGGATTCGGGATACCTGTGTTGGAAGCAAGATATGCAGGTGTGCCTGTTATTTGTTCAAACAGTAGCAGTTTACCGGAAGTGGGAGGGGAACATGCCATTTATTTTGATCCCAATTCCGCAGAGGCCATCACAACGGCTATGGTCCAATTTCTTAAAAACAGAGCCGAATTGAAAAGAAATGCACTGGAATCAGCCTATGAGGCAAGAAATATATATAACTGGGATAATTCAGCAAATAAGATTTACAGCATAATGCAAGCCACGTATGACAACTATAGAGCAAATAGAAAATATACTGCAAATACCTGATACGGATAAGAAGACCCCGGTTCGCGTTGAGGAGGCCAAATTTATTTATCAGTTTATTTTAGGTCATAAGATTCACAAAACGCTTGAAATCGGGTTGGGTTATGGTCGTTCTGCTTCGTATATCATGCTGGCTACAGGAAAGCCACATATCGCTATTGATCCATTTCAATCCCATTATGGCTACCAGGCTATTAAAAATATCACAGATGCCGGCTTAAAGGACAACTTCACACATATTGAAGATTTTTCTCATTTTGCCCTTCCGGAACTATGTCACAAAAACGAAAAATTTGATTTTGTTTTTATTGATGGAGATCATAAATTCGATGGTATCCTTATTGATTACTATTTTGCATCAATGTTAGTGAAAACAGGAGGCTATATCCTCTTTCATGATACATGGATGCGATCAACAAGGCTTGTAAATAAGTTTGTTGAACAAAATCGCCATGATTTTAAAACACATCCGGTATCCCTAGCCAACCTGCATCTCATTCAGAAGATACAGGATAATGATACAAGGGACGGTATGTACTTCCGCGAATTCTATACAACAAAATCGTGGTTGAAATATCGGCTAATCACCCACCTTAATGATCATCCTAAAGGTCTTCTGAGTAAACTCAAAAGTATTTTTAGACCTTAAATTTATTACTATGAAAAAGCTTTTTTGGTTGACAGCATTATGTATGCTGTTAACACAGGTTTCTACTGCCCAAATTTATGATATCTATTCTGTGATCCCCACATTCAACACCGTAGAAACAGACAACTATTGCTCAGACAGTCCTATTGCTGTGGAAGTAGTTATGACGGCAGGAGCCATAACAGATGATGATGGATTTAGTATTCGCATGAAATCATATCCGGGAGGTCTAAGTTGGGCAGGTTATGATGGTCTTTGCCCGGATGATTATAATTGTGCTTATGGTTTTTCTATCGACCCTGGTGATGTACCGGATGGCTTGTACTATTTTGAAGCTTCATGTAAATTTTTTGCCCATGCCGGCGACCCGGATTATGAGCAGTCTGAAGTGTTCAGTCTTAAAACAATTACATGTGGCAATGTTGAAGACCCATTGAATTGGACTTCTGCAAAAGTTCGTGATAATACAGGCATGTCCATGGCCGATGGTAAGATATATTATGTGGATGATAACCGTAAAGTACGTAATTTTTATTGGACAGGTACAAATTGGATCTCTGATGTGCTTAATACTACAGCCCCTAAGGCCAAGGATGGTGTTGACATCGTGGCAACAGTGGAAAATGTGTATTATGTAGGAGATGATAATAAGATCAAAAACCTATATTGGACAGGCACTGATTGGGCTTATACTTCGTTAGTTGCATCGCAACCTGAGGTGAGAAGTAATTCAAATATTGCCTTCGGCGATGGAAAGATCTATTTTGTATCAGCTGATAATAACAAAGTATACAACTTGTACAAGGTTGGTGCAACATGGTATTGCAGTGCATTGAACAATGACGCTCCTGATGTTCGAGATGATAGTAAGTTAGCAACTGATGTAGGTAAAGTATACTTCGTTTCTTCAACACCTTTGAATGCATCTACCAATAAAATGATCTATAATTATTATTGGGATGGTGATTCTTGGGAGTATGCCATGTTGAATAGTTCGGCGCCAAAGGCAATGGATGGCGCAGGACCTGCAGTTTGTAACGCAAAAGTGTATTATACTGCAGAGGACCAAAAAGTAAAAAGGTTGAAATGGAATACCGCAACAGGCGTGTGGGATGTGAATTCTCTATTGGCTACCCAAAAGCTAGTTGATGCTGGTGAGCAAATCGCAGTTGTGGACGATATCATCTTCTTCCATAACTCATTTGATCTTGTTTATTACCTGAAAGTAAGCGGTCACGCATGGAATGAATACTCAATGAGCCCATGCAACGCCTATTCAAGCACGTCGTATTCGGATATCAGAGATAATACAACTATTATTCCTGAGGGAACCGGTAAAGTTTATTATGTTGGTACAGACAGAAGGTTGCGAAATTTCTACACAGTCGCCTGCAGGTCTTCCATTGAGATCTCACCGGTACCGACCGAAATATTAACGGCATTTCCTAACCCATCAAACGGTATTATTAAGTTGATGAATGCATCCACTGAGCCATTATCGATAAACACACTCAGGGTCGTTGACTTGCAAGGCAAGATGGTGTATGTAGATACGGAATCTAAACTTGTAAATGCAAATGCCTCCTTAGATTTGGATCTGTCTCAGATACCCAACGGTGTATATTTCATTTTATCTGATGCAGGTGATGAAATTATATCCAACAGGATTATTATTTCCCATTAATGAGGTTTTCTTGGTGGTATACCAAAAAGTGATGTGATCTTTATTTCATCGTTCGATTTTGATACAACAAACTTAGGTGGGGAGTCCGATTATGGGCTCCCCACTTTTTTGTGCCACTGCTAAATTTACTATCTTTGACTATGGTAATTCGCATGCTTTTTTCTAAGATAGGGCTCTATGTATCAGCACTGGGAGCTTGTCATTGCTCCATCGATATGGCCTATTCGCAAAAAGTAGATAATGATCACAGAGATCAATACGCTCCTTCTGCAGTGGTGATCATGCATGAGATAAAGCAAGATTATAATCCTATCTGGTATTCCACTGAAATGCCGGCTCCGGGTTCGAACTCTTATCGTCGACACCTGATTGATTTGAAGGATGAATTATACCGTAACTACATGCCTCAACAACAAAGCAATTTGTTGCGTGAAGAAACAGACATCACTTCACCGGAAATATTAAGTGGTTGGGAAGGAAATCTGATCACCAGCTATGTTCCCAATGATAACGATCTGGCAATCTCGAACGGCGGCATGATCGTGTCTGTAATCAACTCCAATATTTATATTTATGATGATGCAGGAACAGGATTATTCGTTACCTCTCTGCAGTCATTTGCTGATACCCTTGGCATCTTAGATTCTAAATTCGACCCTAAGGTGATGTACGATCCGCGTGCAGATAAATTTGTGTTGTTATTTCTTGCAGGTTTCGATCCTGAACATACGCATGTCATCCTTGCTTTTAGTCAAACAAATGATCCTCTCGGTGCATGGAATTTATATTCCTTGCCGGGAAATCCGAAGGATAATAATCGGTGGACTGATTTTCCGATGTTCGCATTGACAGAAAATGAATTATTTCTCACCATTAACCTCATCATTCCCGATGAGCCTTGGCAAACAGGATTTAGTGAAACGTTGATTTGGCAAATGTCGCTCGACAAAGGCTATGCCGGCGATACACTTGATGCCGTGTATTATGACAGCATTTTTTTTGAAGGCAAACCATTGCGCAATCTCAATCCTGTAAAAGGCGGCGCAAATACATACGGACCGGATATGTTTTTCCTGAGCAATAGAAATTTCGATCCTGCAAATGACACTATTTTTATCGTGCATGTTACCGGTACTTTAGATGATCCGGAAACTGAACTGACAGTAGATTTTGGAAGAAGTAATATTGCTTACGGTGTTCCGCCTCAGGCGCGACAATTTTCGACGCATATTTTTGATACGAATGACGGTCGCGTGCTTGGAAGTTTTTATGAAAACAACCAAATTCAATTTGTGTCCAACACCCTCGATCCGGCAACCGGATTTTGCGGTGTTTACCACGGCGTAATCACTGATCCTACAGGGGCAAAAACTATAACCGCAAATATCATTGGTGATGACACCCTGGATCTCGGATATCCGAATATTTCTTACTCCGGAAAATTTACCGGCGATGATCAATCGATTATCACCTGCGAGCATACAGCGCCAACAGTTTATGCAGGGGTAAGCGGAATATTTTTTAATTGGGGCGGTTATTCAGATTTAATTAATATCCATACCGGTGATACCTACGTGAATATTCTCAGCGGAGCATACGAACGCTGGGGCGATTACACCGGATCGCAACGCAAATACGATGAACCTGGAGTAGTGTGGATGAGCGGAACTTTTGGAAAATATATTGATGTATTTCCTTTTGTGCAACGTAATAATGCTACATGGATTGCATCTCTGCGTAGTACGGTTGAGCCTGCAGTTAATGTTCCTGTAAATTCAAATATGTCACCCGCAAGATTATTTCCAAATCCAACAGCAGATGTGTTTACTACGGAGATCAATTTGAGTATTGCAGGTATTATTGAATGTTACTTGTATGATATGCAGGGCCGCCTTGTTAAGTCACTGCTTCGCGCTGAAGGAAAAGCCGGTAACAATCATTTTCAGTTCAGCATGGCACCACTATCCACCGGAACATATCAACTATACATTACCCTCAATAGTACTGCTCTTACTACCCTCCCCATCATAAAAAACTAATCCCCCAAAAAAACTCTGCGTCTCTGCGT
>JAIBBA010000154.1 GCA_019694895.1 Chitinophagales bacterium | reverse complement strand
GCGGAATACATCATTCGACTTGGCGATGTAGATAACCTCGGATTTGGGTGGCCGGAGGGTTTCGACCCCTTTTGCGGACGGATGACGGATTCACATGCCTATCCTTGGGAGCCCCAAGCCAACGATCTTCCCGGCTTTGACAGGATATTGATGTCGTCGAAATGGCATGGCATGCAAGACTTTCCCTGCGGCGCTGAAGGTTATAGCTTCGCTGACCCATCCATGCAATACAAACCCGTTGTGTGGAATTTACCCATGAATGAAATGAAAGATGCTACAGTGCAAAATGCTTGGCTGCAATTGTTCATCGATGATTTTCAGGCGCCTTCATTTTGTTCGAAGTATATTATTCTGGTAAACGGCAAACATTTTCTCGAAGCAGAAAAAATGTTGAACGCCATTGATCAGACAGGGCCGGTGGGAAAACTAATTTCTATTCCTTTTCCCGAAGATTGGTATCCGCTTTTTGCTAATGGCGGAAATTGTATGATCAGCATTGATGAAGTGAATGGTGTTGGCGATGGCTTTGCATTAGATTTCGTGCGACTGCTTGTAAATAGAAAGCGCGAGAACAGTTGTAAAGGAAATGTTCGAGGGGTGGTGATGATAAAGGATACTGAGAATCCTATTGCAAATGCAACGGTATTTACTTCAAATCAAAGCTTTGCCAAAACAAATGCCAACGGCGAATTTATTATTGCAGATATTCCTACCGGATTCGATGTGGTGAGCGCCTCCGCAGAAGGTTATATCGACGGAAGTGCAACGGCAGATATCGGGCAGGGTGATGACAATGATCCTATCATTATTTATTTGGAAAAAGGAAAATCAGCAAAGTTTGATAATAATAATATCACGGTAGGGCAGAGTATTACGCTAAATAATATATTATTCGATCAAGGAAAAGCAGATCTGCGTCCTGAATCGAAAACCGAGTTGGAAAAAATTGTTGCTTTCATGCAAACAAATCCATCAGCTGAAATTGAATTGAGCGGACACACTTCTTCCGAAGGCGATTATGCAATGAATAAATCATTGTCCTATAAGCGCGTGAAAGCGTGCAAAGATTACATCGTTTCCAAAGGCATCAGCGAATCGCGAATTATGGCGGTTGGTTTTGGTCCCGATAAACCCGTTGCTCCCAATGACACGGAATCCAACCGTGCGAAAAATCGCAGAGTGGAAATGCGAGTAACGAAGTTGTAGGAATTTTTTTTAAGCAGTGCGCTCCCATCGCACCTGAGCTGAATATTTTGCTTTGTGAACGCCGAATAGCCCGCCTTCAATAGTAAAATCCAGCGTCTCGGTGAAAGCAGTTCCTACCGGTATTACCGGAGGTATATTAAAAGTAAATGCAGTACCTGCCCCACCGGAAACGTCTTCACACATGGCGCCAATCAATAACGCAAATCCATACGAAATAGCTGTCATCAATAAGCAAGCAATACTTGCAATACCAAGTGCGGTTCCCAATACCGGGATTGGCGAAAGTGTAAGTAAATAGAATCCCACCGTCAGGAATGTTGCCGACAATGCCGCGCCAAGCATCATCAAGCGCTTACCTGTTTTTTCAAAATTCACCCAATCCCTTTCGAATAAAAATAAATTGGTGAAGAATGATTGCGGAAAAAATCCCGGGGCACGCAGATCGAAATCTCTCAATTTAGCTTTGCTGCCTAATGCAATGGTTTCACCTTTTTTAAATTTACCAACTTCAAATTGTTCAACTTTTGTTCCTTGTCCAAATGCATCGAATGTAAAACCAAACAATGATATCTCATCCTTTCGCAAATCTGTTGTTTTTTCACAGTGAATACTATCAACAAAAAAACTTAAAGTGCGAGGATTCTGACCGCGTACATCTACTTCTCTTAGAGGGCCTTCAAAAGCGATACCCGGAAAGGATTTTGGCAGGTGTTTACGCAGTAAGGTTTCATTTGCCGTTACATGCTCCTGTTTTATACGCATGGTATCATTAGTGCCAAGTTGTTTCACTTGTTCAACAGTGCTTAATGGCGATTTGTGATTCAGGTTAGCTAGGTCACCCAATTCCGCTCTCCGATCGGCAGTCATATATCCCATGATCAGCTTTGCGTTTTCTTCGAAGTTTTTTTTGCCTTTGTCTGACAGCAGTTGATAGACTTCAACAAAATGATGTTCCAGACTATTGCCATCTGCCGGCAAGGGATACTCGTTCGGATGCAATACGTGGGCTGCAGCTCTTGCCTGGATGAGATCTTGGGTGTGTTGGAGTCGCGCTCTTACAGCGTTTAGCTGTGGCGTAATGTTGGGAATGTGCTGAAGGTTTTTCATAATGCCTGAAATTTAGATGTGAAGTAAAGAATTCTCTTTTGAACCTTGTTCACGGTATTCTGTGAATTTCAAGTAGATTTATATCCATATTACATTATTGTGAAACACACCACCACACTTTTAGTAGTCATGGCATTTCTATTTTCAGGATTTCGCAGCGCTGCCCAGACTACTGCAACCACACTGCGTATCGACACACTTCCAAAGGGAACATTTGTGATCATTGCAGATGTAAATGAAAAAGACCCGCACTTTAAGAAAAAGAAAAATTTTATTGGAGACACTATCTATCTCCTCAGCGAGGCAATCATTGATACTAAAGGTTGGTATGCAGGAACATTCAATCTGGATGGCGCCTATGAGGATTATTTTTATTTTTCTTTTTTGCCTGTGGCGGGACAACAATATGAGCCGCAAAAACAGGTTGCAGCTCCGATATCAGAAGAATTTAGGCAGGGACCTCTATCTTTTGATGCGTCTGCCGTAAATAAATTTATCAATGAATTATATCAGGCTTATCGTGACAGTTTCAAGTTGGTAACGGGCACCTATGTGAGCTTTTCAGAAGGCTACACAACAACACTTCAATTCCCGGGCGCAGTAGAAAATAACTTAAGTGCGATAGATCCTTCATTAGGGTATTATGCCTATTTGGGCGACTATGCCAATGAGCAGGATGGCTATGCGGCATATACGGCTTTGTTGGAAGCAATCAGACAGGTTAAAGTGTATCCTGATATCTATTCCGACGCTTATTACTTCCCGTCTATGGGCGCAGCCAAGGCCTTTGCTTCAGGAGAAACATTATATTCAAATGTAGGGTTTCTCATGCAAGACATTGGTGCAGTCATCAATGTTCAGGGTGATGAGTCTGTGATCATTGAAGTAACGCTTATGACCAATTTTAAAGATGGGTATTTTCTGACCTTCGATTTTTACAATAAAATTCTAGCCGGATTTTAATATTATTCAAACACCATCCGCGGGAGTTGTAGACCGATACTCTTAACATTTTATTGATTAACATGAGAACCTTCATTGTATTTATTTTATTGGTATTTGTATGCAATGTTTTGCGCGCACAATCAAATGCGAAATTCAACATGGGAGTTGGATATGGACTTGGCACCCATATTACTAACGACGGACTGAATTTTGTAATAGGCCGATATAACGATACTCGCCCATATCTATCTAAGCCCATGGATGAAGTGCATTTTTTTCGCGGATGGAATGTTGCCGTTGAAACATATTTCCCCAAATTTTTAATGGAATTTGAATTTATAGGACATACCAGCAACGTGTCTGCCGAGTCGTCTTCAACTTCCGATGCGCGCGATTTTAAATATCGCATGAATACGTTTAATATGGGATATGCTTATCAATTAACCGGCCAGAAGGATAAGGTGCAGGGGTTATATGGCGGGTTTGATATAAGCACTATTTCTGTAAAAAATTTCACGCGCACATATACAATAGGCAATGACCCCGGTGATTTCTATGAGATTAATTGGGACCTCATTATTGGTGTTTCACCTTATCTGCAATACGCCGGCGGCAGATTTACATTCAAAGGATATTATCAGTGGATGATTTTTAAACAGAATTTTTGGGACGTCAATGTTGCACTGAACCCGGCAACATGGTCAGGTGATGCATACGAAAGCAATGAAGGAAAGGCCAATACCATTGGCATGGTACTCCGTGTAAATCTGTGGGAAAACGATCGCCCGAAAAGTTATTATTAAAACTCACTTCTGTTATTGAACTGTAAACTATTGTTTTGATAACACTTTTGAAGTTTAATACATTTTGATTCCGACTAATATTATTTGGATTTCACACGTATTTTGTTTTCGCGTATATTTCTGATTGTTATATTAAAATTGTTGATCATGCAATATTGACTGTTGCACGTTTGCGTCTTTTTGAAAATGAACCTCCGATTTAGATTAAAATTTGGTAATGTTTTATTATGTTTGTAAAAAACAACCACATGTTCACAGCACCATTTTCTTTTGAAGGACGTATCAACCGAGCCGAATACGGCAAATCGTTCGGATTGTATATTGTTGTAGCAATTATCATGAATGCCATTATCGCTAACATGCTATCGCAAGGCGCCTTGTTTCTGCTATTGTTATATATACCCTTGGTTTGGTTTTTTCTGGCACAGAGTGTGAAACGTGCGCATGATCTGGGTAACAGCGGATGGTATGTGCTCATTCCATTTTATACAATTTATCTCCTCTTCCCCTTAGGACAACACGGATCAAACAAATATGGTCCAAACCCTGATGGAATTGGTGAGGATACTTACTATAGCGACAATGCTCCTATAGACAAGGTTTGAGTTTCCTTATTGCTTTGTGATTTGAGAAGATAGCTGTCATCTCGAATATGCATTCCTGTGCGCCGCTGATACCTTCCAAACATCAGGATGCCCTATCTTTGCAGCATGTCGCTGACACATGAAGAGATACCTATCGATTTTGATCCCCGGTGGATAGCGGTATTGCAGCGTTTGCGCGACCAATTCGGTAAAAAACCTGAGCTGGAAACTATTCTATTCTTGATTGGGATGAACGAATTGGGTAAGGTGGAAGACAAATTCAGCAAGGAACAAAAGCAAGACCTCATGCATATAGCAGTATGCCGATTGTTGAGTGCTGACGGCTATTATCGCCTGGCAGGATGGGACGATGATCAATGGCCCATGTGGGAAGCGACAAAAGAATTACCGGCGTGGTCGGCTGCTGAACAGGAAATCATTATCAAACAACATATTATCCGCTATTTCGAAGAAAATAAATTATTATGAAACAGATCATTTTTGCCATTTGCTGCGTGGCCTTACTTTCTAATTGCAGTGAAAAAAAATCAGAAACAACAGAAGACATCGTTCCGCAAAAAACAGATACGGTGATCTCAACTACAACTCCCGAACAAATTCAATCGCAAACAACAACAACAGATACAATGGACGACAACAAAGTGTATTATGTAAATATCAGCACCACTTATGGCGACATGCTGGTAAAATTGTATAACGAAACTCCGGCTCACCGCGATAATTTTATCAAGCTGGTAAAAGAAGGTTATTATAACGACCTGTTATTTCATCGCGTGATAAAAGATTTTATGATTCAAGGTGGCGATCCGGATTCCCGCAATGCAGGACCCAATGTTCAATTAGGTGCAGGCGGACCAAATTATAAAATTCCTGCTGAGATCAAACCGGGATTATATCATAAAAAAGGCGCTCTTGCAGCAGCTCGTCAGGCCGACCAGGTGAATCCATCGCGCTCAAGTTCGGGATCTCAGTTTTATATTGTACAGGGCAAGCGCTCGACAGAAGCGGAATTGAATAATATCACACGAGGTTATGGTGTGAACTTTTCGCCTGAGCAAAAGAAAGTATATGAAACCATTGGCGGAACACCTTTCCTCGACGGCTCTTACACCGTTTTTGGTGAAGTGGTAAAAGGCCTTGAAGTAATCGATAAAATCGCCGCAGTAAAAACAATGTACGGCGATCGCCCCGCTGAGGATGTGAAAATGAAAATCACAATAGCTGAGGGGAAGTGAGTGGTGAGTGGTGAGTGGTGAGTGGTCACTATGCAAATTCGCTCGCAACGCGAGCGAATAATTGCATTAGTCTCACTACCAATCGTGAATCGTGATTCGTGAATTTTTACCTGATACCTGATACCTGATACCTGATACCTGATACCCGATACCCGATACGAATTCCAGAAGCTAATACACTGAATAATGAGAAGCGCATGCCCATTGCGATTTTGCATGAACCCAACTACTCCACCAACCTTATACTTTCTAATGTCAACGGCGTTCCCATCATGCGTACATTGGGTGGTATTTTTCCGATGGTGCCGCTGATCATTACAATGGTTCCTTCTTTTTTAAACGATTCGGGAAGTATGGCTGGAATATATCGCGTGATATTATTTTGATTGTCGATGGTCACTTCAAGTATATATACATCTGCAATTAATTTCACCATTGCCTTAGTTTCAACAAGTCGACCTGCAGAATCGAATGGATAATATGGTGCAACCGATTCTTGCAATTGTGTTGCATCGAAAGGCGTATTTTCTTCCATCATCAATTCTTTGATTTTCACAGGTGTTCCCATCATACGCACATTAGGGTCGTGTTTGAGAATTATTGCGCTGAATGTAATTTGCTGACCTGCCATTTTGAAATCGTCAGGCAGAAAATCCGGCACGTAGCGCTTCACTTCTTCATTTCCTTTTGCATCAACGGTGGTAGTTTCTA
>JAIBBA010000042.1 GCA_019694895.1 Chitinophagales bacterium | reverse complement strand
GCAGCAATTGTGGCTCGCTGTGTGATACTACAAGTTGCTGAGGTATATTGACCTTGCATTTTATCGCAGGCCTTAGCAATCCAAACAGGCGCACCAATAAATCCGAGGCGCCAGCCTGTCATGGCAAATGCTTTAGATAATCCGTTTACTGTTATTACCCGGTCATACATGAAATCAAACTGTGCCATGCTTGCATGTTTATCGGTGAAGTTGATATGTTCATATATCTCATCACTGATCACATAAACATGCGGATGTTTTTCTAAAACTTTGGCAAGATCGAATAGCTCCTCCTTCGTATAAACAGAACCGGTTGGATTACATGGCGAAGAAAAAATAATCAATTTTGTTTTGGAGGATATTGCTGCTTCCAGTTGATCCGGAGTAATTTTAAAGTCGCTTGCAATAGAAGTTGGAATTTCTTTTATAACACCATCAGCAAGTTTTACCATTGCAGAATAACTAACCCAAAATGGGGTAGGTAATATCACTTCATCGCCGGGATTCACCAGGCATAAAACAGCATTAATAATCGATTGCTTAGCACCGGTTGAAATAACAATTTGTTCAGGGCTATAATGCAATCCATTTTCACGGAGAAATTTTTCAGAAACTGCCTGACGCACTTCAAGATATCCTGCTACGGGAGTATAGTGTGTCCATCCATCATCAATTGCTTTTTTCGCAGCTTCGCGAATATGCAATGGCGTCTCAAAATCCGGTTCGCCTAAGCTCAAATCAACTATATCACGCCCCTGACCTTTTAACTCGCGTGTGAGTTGTGCCATTTTGATAGTAGCAGATTCGTTGAGATTGGCGATTCTAGCGGCTAAATCGTGCATGCAACTGGTTTAAGGTGCGAAATTAGGAAAAATTGGTGGCCTCACCTCCAAATCAGGCTTTTCTGCAATGTGGGAAACCACGTGTTTTGGACACTAACTGAAGAAATACTTAAAAACCCATCTGATAAAGCCGGATTTGCGACTGTTATATGGCGGATATCGAACTGTTAAGTCAGGGAAATAACTACGATGCATAAGGCTTTTCTGATGACTGAATGCATTAAACGTGTATTTCCCCTGTGTTTTTCCAAAGCCACTGCTTCCCTTTCCTCCAATAGGTAAATGCAAATGTCCGAAGTGCAAAATCACTTCATTCACAACCATATCACCACTGCCTATTTCATTTGAGCAAATACCAATATGTTGTTTGTTTTTAGAAAAAATATACAATACCAGTGGATCCGGATTGTGTGCTATGATCTGTTTGATCTCGGAAAAATCATTGTAAGTGAGCACGGGCAATACAGGACCAAAAATTTCTTCCTGCATGATGGGCGATTGCAAGTCATCGATCTCAATAAGCGTAGGTGAAATATATCGTTGATTAGGCAATACATCTCCGCCATAAATTATTTTCATGTTACTTATGAGTCTGCTGATCCGTTCAACATGAAAATCATTTATAATACGACCGTAATCCTCAGTGTTGATCAATTCATTCTGAAAGAATGACTCAATATTTTTTATTATCGCCGTGACAAGTTTATCCTTAACCGATGTATGCACCAACAAATAATCCGGAGCAACGCAGGTTTGTCCGCAATTGCTGAATTTACCCCATGTTATTCGCGAGGCTGTAATATCAATATCAGCAGTTTCATCAATGATGCAAGGATTTTTGCCACCAAGCTCTAATACAACCGGGGTGAGATTTTTTGCAGCAGAGGTGTAAATGGATCTGCCGATATTTGCGCCTCCTGTATAATATATGAAGTCGAATTTCTCGGCACTCAGGGCTGCTGAGCCGGATGCATCAAGAAGTAATACGCGGATGAATGCCGGATCGAAATGATCATTTATCATAGCCTCCATCAGCTTTGCTGTGTGTATGGCGTGCTCCGATGGTTTGATGATAGCTGTATTTCCTGCAGCAATAGCACCAATAAGTGGACGCATGGCCAACAGAAAGGGATAATTCCAAGGTGCGATGATTAAGGTATTACCATGCGGAACCGGCTTGATATAACTACGGGATCTGAAATGCAATAATGGCGTTTTTACACGCTTTGGCTTCATCCAATGTTTAAGATGTCGGATGAAATATTTTGTTTCAGTGATAATTACACCTACTTCAACGCCCCAGCCTTCGAATGACGATTTATGCAGGTCTTTTTGCAATGCATCCAGGATTGCCTCTTCATGCGCAATAACTAATTCAAGAAACTTTTCGAGTTGTTGCCTTCGAAATGCGTATGACAAAGTATGACCCTCTGCATAATATTTGCGCTGCAGATGAATTATTTCAGAATAGGTCATAGAAATACCTCGTTTATTGAACAACAATCTTGCGTATGATATGTCCCTTGCTACTTTGTATGTCGAGTAAATAAATTCCTGTATCTGCAGGAGTGAGGTCTATAGCGAATTGATTATTGCCGATTATATTATGCAATTCATTGGAATAAACCACTTCACCCAACATATTGGTAACCCGAATTTGAATATCTTGTAATTCAGTTACACTGAAGTCGCAAATGAACTGTCCTTCGTTTGGATTTGGTGTGATCTGTAAACTTGGCATAAATACTTCATTAACAGATTGAAACACAAAATCCACTTCAACAGAATATGCCATACATGGGCCATTTACAGCAGCTACCTGATACAAACCTTCAATGGCAGGAGTATAGCTGGTGGATGTTGCGCCCGGAATTGGATCGCCATTGTAATACCACTGAACGTCCCAAGTAGAGGACGTTGTAAGTGTATTTCCGATGACTATGATGTTTGGGGCAGTTGGTTGTTCAAACACGGTGATTACCACTGAATCAGAATTGGCATAGCAACCGCCTGTTCCTGTAGCACTCAGGAAATAGCTTCCGGAGGTATATACCACAAGTGAAGTTGCGTCTCCTCCCGGTATAGGATCACCATCCTTATACCATTGGTAGGTTAAACCTGCAACTTCCGTGGTTGAAAGTACTGCACTATCAGTAGAGCAAAATGTTGTTTCACCAAGGATATCAAGTACAGGAACTGTAACCTCAGGGTATACGGTAATGGTATCGTAAAATGTATAAGTAATCACGGGGTGGGAGATGCTTACTTCCACCTGATGACTTCCTGCGCTCAATGTGCTTATGCCTACGTCATTTCCATCGAATGTAAATGAGCCGCAATTGTCGTCACTACCTGCCAAACCGCCATCATCATCCTTCATTTGCATGGTATAGGTGTGCAGTGGGTCGAGTGTATTTCCGAGGCTGAAGGTAACCGGCGGTGAAGTGTTGGCGAAACCCGGTTCGGTATTTACGCCAAGATCGGCTATAATGATGTATAAGTCAGGTTTCTCGGATTCAATCAGTCCCGTGCATCCAAAGATTGTGCAATCATCACATCCACTGGAAAGTGCGGTCACATAATCTAGGGTATATCCTATTGTATCAATAGAAACCGTATGCATGATCACATAATCAGTGGGAACTCCTCCAACGGCTACATAACTTTGAGAAGGCGGGAATTCTGAGGTGCTGGATGCGCCATTGCCGAAATCCCAGGTATAACTGAATCCATCGGCACCCATACTATGCACGCCGGTTTCAAAATCGACATTCAGTGGTTCACAGCCAAATGAAGCTGTTGGTATAATGCCTCCACCCGTTGGCGCAGCGGGAAGTACTTCCAGATAGATGCTATATGAAGCTGCCTGATCGCCTCCCGGAAATTCAAGCGTGGCAACCAGTGGAACGGTAACTTCATACCATCCTGCTACAAGAGGCGTGCCACAAACTCTGGCGCATCCATAAAGTGATACGGTAGGGTCGTAATTAACAGGGAGATCGCCTAAATCGGTTGAAACATGCATCCCATAAGGCATTCCCACCGGTTCCATAATGTAGTAATTCAGAAAATCCAGGGTGCCGACCACGTCTACCGTAGTGTCATCCTGCATCACGAAGGTGATATCTGCTTCATAAAATTCGCCGGCAGTTGCGGGTGGCAATGTGTCGGGATATACCCCCGGTGAAGTATAGGTGTAGTCTATACTACAGGTGGCGCAAGCTTGACTGAAGGCCTTATTAGTCTGAATAAAAAGAAATGACAGTGTGGCAAGGGTAAGAATGCGCATGTATGCAATTTTGGGTTGAAGTTAGTGGAATTTTGGTTTGCGTGAAATGATGTGGGCTTGAAGTAGGACCGGCTCAGGGAAATACTTTAGACGAGTTACGTCATTCATGATATTCATGGTATTTGGTATTTTTGTTAAAATCCGGTTATGAAAATTAATAATCTCCTCAATGCCTTTATATTGTGCTTTTCCATTTTAACAACTGTTTTTGTGTTAGATGGATGCGAGCCTCCCGGCTGTACCAGAGAATACAACTTCACAGGTGAAATGCCTGTTTATATGACTTATGAGGAATTAAGGGCTTCTGTTTATTTAGATGCACCTAAGCCTATTGATAGTTCAAATGCATTTTGTATCAGTGATCCATATCTGTTTGTCAGCGATTTCGAAAAGGGTGTGCATGTGTATGATTGTACTATTCCTGAGAATCCACAAGACATCGGATTTATTCATGTTCCCGGTGTAACGCAGTTGGCAGCTGTGGGAAGCAGACTCTACGTAAACAGTTATGTCGATCTTGTAGTATTAGATATTTCAGATATACATGCTATTCATGAAACGGGTAGGGTGGAAAATACACTTACGTATAGAACGTATGGTTCAATATTTGCAGATCCATCAAAAGGAGTAATTATCGGGTTTGAAGAAAGAGATACCGTTATTGTTGAGGAATGCGGTTATCATAGCTCCGGAATTGGCATGGTATACTATGATGAACCATATTTATATATGCCATATGCAAGCGGTAAACAAAGCGGATATCTCTCGTACTATAAAGCAAACGGCGATTCGTTGATTTGCTTTGATGAAGGTACCATTCGCATTTTTGATGTCAATAATTCCGATAACCCAACGGTATCGTTTACAACGGAAGTGGGTGGCACTTATACTGTTGAACCTATTGGAGAATATTTTCTTATAGGAAATTCTATTTATACATCTCCCGCAAGTAATCAGTTAAACTACCTTTCGTATCTTTCTGAAGCTGATTATTGCAGCAAAATAGTCGTTAACCAAAATTATTGTTATGCGGCAAACAGGACTACGGATGAATGCTATAGTTATGGGACTAATTTAGTGGCAATAAATATCGATTACGTAACATCGCCAAATTATTTAGATTATTATACCGATGTTGTACCTAACGATGTTTTTACATTAAACGATTGGGTTTTCGTGATCCATGATCACAGCGAATTAAGGATGTACCATATAGAAGCTGATGGAACCCTCACCTTATTTGATTCAATTCCTGTTGAAAATGCAGAATATGTAAAAGCATCAGAAAACACCGTTATTGTAGATACAAACCCGGGTTACAAAATTTATACCTACAACGGCACTTCAGGATTGGAATATGCATCCTATATTCCGGAATAATTTATCTTACAAGTGTAAAATTCCCTTGCTTGGAGTAAAAGACGTTGTCCTCTCCTTTACCTGAAACGGTATACACATAAACATCCATTTCCTGTTCTACGCCATTGTAGATGCCATTCCATCCTTTTGTAGGATCTGTGGTTTCGTAAATTAATTCTCCCCAGCGATTATAAACGCGAAATAGAAAATCGGTAAGTCCATAATTTAATGGGAGGAAAACATCATTCGTGCCATCTCCATTTGGTGAAAATGCATTTGGAACATCCAGAACACTCAAGGCAGTTATTGTAATCTCGCGACAGGTTGTATCTGAACATCCGTCGGCATTTGTTGCTACAAGGCATACAGTGTATGTTCCGCGGTCGGCATACAGGTGAGTCGGGTTCTGTAAAGAGGAGGTAAATCCATCACCAAAGCTCCAATCCCATTCAACAGCTACTATGCTGGCATCTGTAAATTCTACCGGGTAGTAAACAGATGCGATATCCGGACTCGATGTAAAATCTGCAATAGGGATTTCATAAATTTCTACTGTTTGATAAACGGTATCGTTTATACCACACTCATCATCTACTGAAGCAACAAGTCTAATAGTGTATGTTCCCGGTTCCGTATAAACATGCGATTCGTCTGTTGCAATCCCCGTAGTACCATCGCCAAAATCCCATTCATAACTATCGGCATTTATACTTTCGTTTTCAAAAAACACTTCCAGGGGAACGCAGCCCTTGTCAGGCGTTGCTAAAAATGCAGCTGCAGTTGGCGGCGGACCTAAAGAGAATTTGAATACTCCTAAATTGCAATTAAATGCATTATTGGTATTTGAAACAACGCCTTCAGTTGTAGGAAAATCATCATTCCCACCACATCCTGCACAAACAGCATGATAAACAATTCCTTGCTTATCGAACCTACTTGTTCCGCCATCTACGTGTTCATCAGAAATACTGCCGCCAAAATAGGTAGCATATGCCATCGTTTCCAGTTCATTTCCGAAAATAATTAAATAAAAATCGCTTCCGTCGGTTGATGACTGAAATGCATCTGCTGTAATAGGCATGCTCACCATACTTCCAGTTGCAGGATTAAATCCGGAGTTTACCAATCCTCCCCAACCGGTCAGAAAAATATTATGGCAATTGTCAACCAAAAATGCAGTAGGTGAAATATTTACCTGAGCATCTCCGTCACCCAACAAGGTACTCAATAATAAGGTGCTGAGATTTGTATTTAATTTCGAAATATATTGTGCACTTCCGGGATTGCTGTACACAGTTCCTACAATAGGATAATCGCCAAGTGTTTGTCCAGTGATGTAGATATTATCCAGTTCATCAACATCAAGTAAATACGTTTGATCGTAGGCGCTGGTTCCGATATAGGTCATGGCTGCGATGCTCGAGGCGTCAGGTGTCATCACCAACACATAGCCATCGGTTAAGCCTCCTTGATAGGATGCATGCAAGGCCGAAGGTGTAGTATTTAAATTATTGCTGCTTGTGCCGCCAACAATTACTACATCGCCGGAACTTAAGTATTTTATGGCATAAGCACCATCATCGCCATTACCGCCAACATATGTCGACCATGATAATGAAGTCAATGCGGGATTAAATTTTGCAACAAATCCATCTAATGCACCGCCGTTGGAATTTTGCATTACACCTGCTGTAGTCGGAAAGTTAGTTGATCTGGTGCATCCTGCAATATAGATGTTTCCGGCCCCATCAAGATTTACTTCACCACGTGCATGGTCACCATAATTGTAACTTGTTACGCCTGTATTCAGCGACTCATTAGCAGTGCCTCCGATGTAGGTCGAACCAACTAAATCAGCGCCATCGGCACTTAATTTAGCAACAAATGCATCGCTGCCTGACGTAAATGTAAGCACATAATCTACTGTTTCAAGCACGCCACCATTGAACGAAGCATCATAGGCGCCTGCGGTGGTTGGGAAATCATTAGATCCTGTTGCACCATAAATGATTAGTTCATTAGCTTCATTTACAATCAATGAATAGGGTAGATCTTCATTAGAACCACCGAGATAGGTAGAATATATTAATGAAGTGCCGTCAGCAGAAAATTTTGAAACAGTGATGTCTGCAACATACGCGCCGGCTCCGGGGGTCCATGTTTCTTGATAGGCTCCTATAGTAACCGGATATCCATTGGCAAAGGTAATTCCTCCGCCATACAGGTTTCCATCGTTATCATATGTGGCTGTATATCCCCAGTTATCGGCAGTGCTTCCTGTATATGAAGCAAAAATCAAGGTAGCGGGATCTATGATTAAAGAATATTCAGTATTATATCCTTCAGGGAATGAGTAGCTGACAACGTTACCATTTAATACAAATGAGCAAGGCACAATAACTTTTTTATCTTGAATGATTTGATAGGCAAGCGGTTTTACTTCTACAACGGTATTAATGCTTGTTTTTAATTCAAGATTGCCATCATTTAATTGAATAGCATCTAATCCTTCGTAACCAATTTGAATTGCAGCAGGTGAGATGCCCGGCTGTATGATATAATCATATTTCATGGACTGGCTTTGACTATATACCTGCATATCGATTCCCGGATATAAATTTGCATATCTCACTGCACCAAATGCAGATACTTTTCCTTTCCATTTTGATTGGTCATTGCCAAGAAAATAATTATAATAATTATCGAAAATGGATTCGCCCTGCAATTGCACTAAAGGATCGGAATGTAAAAAGTGTACTTTGAAAGCATGATTTTTAATAACAAATGATGAAGGGTCGCCTGCATTTGGGTCGTGTTTAAAATGTCCTAATTCAGCAGCGTTTGAAAAATGGTAAGTAAAGGCGTTTTTTTCAAGAAAAAGTTCACCGCCATACACACCGGCAACGTATTCAACAGGCGATTCCCATTGGCCGACGTTCTCTATAAATTGCAAATCGCCGGTCTTTGCATGATGTTGACCAAAAGCCGCAAATGGCGATAGCAGTAGTAGGAGGAGAGTATGTCTTCTTTTCATGCACAATATTTCACGCTACTAATTTACGGTAAATAAATCATCTTTGTGAGGTTGCATGTCAAATGACCTAAATATGATACGGGAATTCGCGCAAAAACTTCAAAAGAGTCTTGAATTCGGCCTGCCCGGCGCCCCGGCACACAGTATCATGGCGCCGCTTACCAGGAATGTCGAACCTGTAGAGATAGGCAAATTACCGAATGCGAAAAAAGCAGCCGTTTTAATACTTTTTACCCCCTTAGATGACAAGCCCGCCATCACATTGATCGAACGGCCGGCGTATGAAGGCGTTCATGGCGGTCAAATGAGCTTTCCTGGAGGTCGAATTGAAGAAAGCGACGTGGATGTTCGTTATACTGCTTTGAGGGAAACGAATGAAGAATTGGGTATCGATACAAGCAATATTGTTACTATAGGTAAACTTAGTGATGTTTATATACCTCCCAGTAATTACTATGTTTATCCCTACCTGGGTTATCTGCCTTATGCTCCCGAATACTTTCCTGATGCCAGAGAGGTGAAATCAGTAGTAACCATGCCGGTTTCGATATTGTTTGACCCGCTATCAAAAGGGAAAATGCTTATCGAACGTCCAGGTATTTCCTTTGAAGCACCATGTTATGTGTATCAGCAATTTCGCATTTGGGGCGCAACAGCTATCATGCTCAGTGAATTGGAATGGTTGCTGACAAGACAGGTTTAATTCAGGTGGTGCGCGTGAAAACCTGATCAAATAACTTCAAAAGAGGATCAACTCCATTCTTTGTCGAATGAAGGCTTGACAATGCAGCCCTCGATTCCTCATAATACCTTGCCATCAAGGATTCGGCATGTTCTTTCACGGCATACTTATCGAAAATGTTGCGAACAGCAGCTATTTTTTCGGATTCCGAACTAGCAGAATCATGATATAAACGCAACAGCAATGCGCAGTCAGTTTCATTGGCCAGATCACGCGCCATTAAAAACAAAATGGTTTTCTTATTGCGGGCAATATCGCCACCTGTTTGTTTGCCAAAACTACTGTCGCCATAAGTGTCTAAAATATCATCCTGAATCTGAAAACTGATGCCCAGCTTTAACCCTGCTTCATAAAGCAATGCAGCCTGATCCTCATTTGCGCCGGCAGAAATGGCACCGCAATAAAGGCTGCAACCCAATAATACAGAAGTCTTTTTTGCTATCATTTCAAGATAGGCGTCGATTTCTACCTCTTCACTTTTTTCAAAATCCATATCATCTTGCTGCCCTTCACAAACCGCCAGTGCAGTTTTGTTAAACATATCGATCAATGGCATTAGCGCATTTGACGGGCCACCTGCCAACAATACGTATGATTGTATCATCATGGCATCACCTGATAAGATAGCAGTATGGACATCCCATTTCTCATGCACTGTTTGCTTTCCCCGACGAAGAGGTGCATTGTCCATAATATCGTCGTGCACTAGGGTGAAATTGTGGAATACTTCCATTGCCAATGCCACCGGAAGATGCGGTTTTACATCATCTGCGAAAACCTGTGCCCCCATTAGTGCCAGAAGCGGCCTGATACGCTTGCCGCCTACAGACAATATATATCTTGCAGGATCATACAAACCGGTGGGCTGTTGAGGGAATCCGGCATTAAAAATACCCTCTTCAATTAGCGTAGACAATTCAGCAATGCTGTGCATGCCGCAAAGATAAGGCAATCAAAGCGGCTCAGCTACCTCCAAAATTGCTTTAAAGTGCAGCTAATTGCGTTAATTTGTAGCGGATGTCTGAGCAACAATTTCCCGAACTCTTACGTGAACTTCTATCGAAATACTATTTACATAGTAAATCGATAGAAAGGGAATTGTACAAAAGTGAACTCAAATTCAGATCTCTCCTCGAGCAATTAACGGATGCCATATATTTTACGAGCGTTGATGGGAAATTTATTGAGTTCAACCGGGCAACGGTCGACTTGCTCGGATACAGTTCAGATGAATTGCGTGAATTAAATGTTGAAGCAACCTATGTTAACCCTGAAGATCGCGACAAATTCAAAGCGATAGTTACCGCCAATGGCGAAGTGATAGATTATGAATTGAAGTTAAAAAGTAAAAGTGGCGATATCATCGATTGTCTGGTAACATCTACCGTACGCTATGATAGTAAAGGGGTTATTTTAGGCTATCAGGGTATTATCCGCGATATTACATTGCGAAAAAAAGCGGAATCACTGCAACGTGCCAAAGACCTAGCGGAACAGGCAAATAAATTCAAGGCGGAATTCTTGGCAAACATGAGCCATGAGATTCGAACGCCTATCAACGCAATCATCGGTATGGTACATTTATTGCATCAAACGCCGCTTTCTTCAAAACAACAAGAATATTTGCAGGCAATTGATTCTTCAGCAGATAACTTATTGCAACTCATTAATGATATTTTAGATTTCTCTAAAATTGAAGCAGGGAAATTACAGCTTGAGAATAAATCATTCAGCATTCGCAAGGTTATCGAACAATTAGTAAACACCATGCGATTCAAGGCTGATGAAAAGGCTATCGAACTGAAATTAAATATAGATGAAAACGTTCCTGAATCTGTTGCCGGCGACCCTTTGCGTTTAAATCAGATCATGCTCAATCTCATCAGCAATGCCATTAAATTTACCCATGCTGGAAATATCACTGTGACCGTTCGATTAATTGATACAATCAATGATAAAGCTCGCATGTATTTTAATGTGCGTGATACGGGAATTGGAATTGCCCCTGACAAGCTGAATCATATCTTCGAATCTTTTACACAGGCCAACATGGATACTACCCGCATTTATGGAGGCACCGGATTGGGATTATCTATCGTAAAGAAACTCATCGATATGCTTAATGGCGCTATCATGGTTAAAAGCAAACCCGGCAATGGCAGTGAATTTATTTTTGAAATTGACTTCACCATTACACGCGATGCAATTGAATTAGATCAAGCATCTTCAAACGATAGTGGCATTCCTGAAATTGGTGCCTGCCGAATGCTATTAGCAGATGATTATCCAATCAATCAATTGGTTACAACAGAATTATTGAAGCATACCTGGCGTGAAATGATCATCGATGTGGCGAACAATGGCAAAGAAGTATTGGAATTGCTTTCGAAAAATGACTATGAACTCATTTTGATGGATGTGCAGATGCCTGAAATGAATGGCCTCGACGCTACACGAGAAATACGAAAATTACAGGGACCAAAGGCACAAATTCCAATTGTGGCATTTACTGCCTATGCTACAACAGGGGAAGTTGATAAATGCCTGGAGGCAGGAATGGATGATTATATTTCGAAACCTGTGGATCCGGCCATGCTTTGCAGAAAGATTGTGGAACAATTGGTAAAACGCAATTATCAATTTCCCGATCCATCAGCACCTAAACTGGCCATTGAAGGTGTTTCGCCTGATTTGAGTTACCTGGATCAAATGACAGGGGAGGACTCCGAACTTAAATTCAAGATGATCAACATCATGCTAGAAGAGACACCCACAGAACTCGAGCTGCTGGATTCTTATTGTAAAGCCGGAAACTGGGATGGTGTCAGGGCTGTAGCGCATAAAATGAAGTCTTCGCTCCAATATATGGGACTCAAGGAAACCCTGGAGCTGGCCAAATCCATCGAACTTGCCGCCCGCGAAAAGGTTGATGTAGATCAGTTGCCGGAACGAATTAATAATGTAATTTTAACATGTAAAGCCGCATTGACCAGTCTTTCGGCTGAACTCGAAAAAATGCAAGAAAATGAAGGATAAGCAATTTAAGGTGTTTCTGGTAGATGACGATACCAAGCACCTGATTATGTTGAAAAACCATCTCGAAAAAAGGTCTGATTATGACCTGAAGGTGAATATATTTTCAAATGGTGAAAACTGCCTCGATAAAATGCATGAACAACCGCATGTGGTTATTCTGGATTATTATCTCGATGGCATAAAAACGGATGCTGCCAATGGTCTGGAAATTCTGAAAAAAATCCGACTGCAATATCCCGATACTTATGTAATCATGATGAGCGGGCAGGACGATTTGAAAGTAGCAGTTGCAACAATTGACAATGGTGCATATGATTATATTATCAAAGGCGAAAGTGCCTATGTGCGTGCTCAAATGATCATAGATCATATTATCGAAAATATTAATACCGAGGAGTGGCGCAAAAATGTAAAAGTGCGTGAAAACATCCTCGTTACCGGTTTCATCCTGCTCGGATTGGTGTTGATCAGCATCGCTTTGTATGATATGGGCGTATTCTGACAATTCAAATACCATAAGTTAGCCCAATTCCGTTACTTTGCAGCCCTCGTATGCAAAAGACGCCAAACGCAGCTTTATCCAGATTATCGGTAGAACAATATAAAAATGCCGATAAACACCCCTTTGTTGTGGTTTTGGACAATGTCCGAAGTCAAAATAATGTGGGATCAGTATTTCGCACGGCAGACGCATTTTTGCTTAGGGGAATTTGCCTGTGCGGTATTACTGCCACTCCTCCGCATCGCGATATTGAAAAAACAGCCTTGGGTGCTACTGAAAGCGTTTATTGGGAATATTTTGATCACACGGTTGATGCTATCAAAAAACTGAAGGAACTGGGATATGGCATCGTAGCTGTAGAACAGACTTCCGGCAGTGTAGCCTTACAGGATTTTGATCCTTCCTCATTCGAAAAAATTGCATTCGTTTTTGGACATGAAGTGATGGGCGTAAGTGAAGATGCATTGGCATTGTGTGATGCATCCATCGAGATTCCTCAATTCGGAACTAAACATTCACTTAATATTGCTGTAAGTGCAGGTATTGTCTTATGGGATATCGTAATGAAACACAAAGGGCAGTCGGCCTCAAAATAATGTAACCTTAGTCTTATAAGGTCATTAAATTACAACCCCGAATATCGCTGTTGTCAAATCTCCCGGCAATAGAGAATCTATTATCTTGTTGTATGGACCCGAGGTCATCGGTGGCAATAAAACTGCAGGAATGAAGATTTGCCAGGTCGATGATATTCACGCCACCGGTTTTTCCGGTTTCCAACAGTTGTAACGGATCCTCACTGTCGCGTATGATTATGCGCATCCAGGGCGGACATTGGAAAATTCCGTATCCTGTTGAATAGGCTTGTGAAAATAATTCTGTCATGCCGTATTCAGAATGGACCACATCGACATTAAAAGCATTTCTCAAAACATCATGTAAGGCCTCTCGTGTAATCTCACTTCTTCTTCCTTTCATGCCTCCGGTTTCCATAATAATGGTATTTGTGAGGGATTGAGGAAATTGCTCCGCCAGATCAAGCAAGGCAAAGGAAACACCAATCAGTATGGTCTTTATTCCTGTATCATTGCTCAAAACCTGTGATAAGCTTTGCAGATCATGTAAATAAAAGCCACTCTCAGGATGGCCCGACCGTTCGATCAACCCCCGACACATATCCACCAACGAGGCATTTGATCGCTCCAGGTAGGAGGGGAGCAGTGCCAAAATGCGGTAGTTAATCGGGTCACCATATACTTGCCTGAAACTGCTCAAATAACTGTTTTCATACGTCATCCTGTCAACGATATAATGCCTGCTGCGCTGACTATCAGTGGTTCCACTACTTTCGAAATAGGTATCCGTTTCAAGGCCTCCGCAAACTACTTTATGGTGTTTGAAGGCAGAAATAGGTAAAAAAGGGATGTCGGAAATCGACTTCACTGAGGAAGGAGAAATGTCGAGATATTGTAAAAAATCACGGTACACAGCATTTTCCTTCGCCTGATAGTTGAAAATGGCAAGCGCTTTGCCGGCAAATGTATCAGCCGTAACTTCGAAAATGCTTTCTGTGAACCGCGCAATATCTTGCATTGTTTCTGAGTTATAAAGGATATACCTTTGAATGGTAAAATTATGGTGAAGAAATACAGCTTCCTAATTATAATGTTCGCAATGCTCCTCGCAGCATGTGTAAAGCCTCCCGTTTATCCTATTGAACCTTACATCGAAGTGGTAAGTATTAATCAGGATAATTTCGATGAGCTGGATGAGGACAGCCTGAGCATTACACTATATTTTGAAGATGGAGACGGTGATATTGGCAGTGAAGACGAGGTAAATATGTTTTGGGAAGACAGCAGGGCTCCCGGCTTTCAAATACCGTTCAAAATACCTTATGTGCAAAGCCAGGGTAATACGAAAGCAATTTCAGGCACAATTACCACATATTATCCAATTTCGTTTTGTATCGACGATTCAGATAATATAGATACCTTTTATTACAAAATATTCATTGTGGATAGGGCAGGGCATATCAGTAACACTGATTCAACACAATTAATTTTTCTACACTGCCTCTAAATATCCGCCGAAGCCCATTCCACACCCTTGCGAAGCAGATCTATGGTTTGTTCTTCCCGACTACCGGCAATTGGTTTATAGTTATATGGCCAACCGGCTTCAGGAGGAAGACTCATTAATATAGATTCTGCTCTGCCATCAGTGTCAAGTCCGAATTTAGTGCCCTTGTCATAAACAAGATTGAATTCCACATATCTGCCGCGTCGCAAAGCTTGAAAAAGCTTTTCCGGTTTGCCATACGGAATATCTTTATTTTCCTGCATCAGACGCGTATATATTTCTGAAAACAACATCCCGACTTGTTTCACAAATTCAAATCTGTCCGAAAGTGAAATGTATTCTGTTGCCTGTAATCTATCAAAGAAAATACCACCTATCCCACGTGTTTCTTTTCTATGTTTGATATAGAAATAATCATCAGCCCACTGTTTAAATTCCGCATAATAATTTTCATGATGACGATCGCATACCTCTTTCAATTTGCGATGAAAAACCGCAGCTTGGGTCTTGTCAATATAAATAGGTGTAAGATCAATACCTCCTCCGAACCATTTCTCACCACTGCTCACTTCAAAATACCGCACATTCATGTGAATGATAGGCACCATGGGACTAAAAGGATGCATTACGATGGATACGCCTGTTGCGAAAAAATCATGACCTGAAACCTGCATAGCATCAGCGATACGGGAAGGTAAGACACCATGCACTTCAGAATAATTTACGCCGCCTTTCTCAAGAATATTTGCATTTTGTATGATCCGGGTTCTACCACCACCGCCGCCTTCGCGCTGCCATAGCTCCTGCTCGAATACACCCTTGCCATCGGTGCTGGCAATTTCATCGCAAATATGATCTTGCAAGCCTTTGAACCAATCACTTATTGCAAATCGATCTACATTTCGCATGGAATAAATTTATTATAATTGATATACATCGGTGGTGATTTTCAGCACCTTCACTTTACGCTGAAATCAATTCTTAAAGGTGTCTTTTTGTTGATCCTGTCTTCAAAATTGCAAAAGACACCTTGGGTGTAAGCAGGCAGTGATAATTCCGGAACGGCAAGCTTTTGAAACAAAATAGTGCTGTTGATCATCAATGAATTAGGCGTTTCAATCACACTGAGTGTATCAGTTGACAGGCTATCGCAGCTTGTAATCTGTGCATTAGTGTTTTTCGATAAACACAGACAAATGCTAAAAACTAAACACGTACCCAATATTCGCGACATGCATTGACCCCGGATTGTTAACATTGAATTCATGATCATAAATATATCCAACATCCAAACTATGATATTTGTTCGGAGAGTAGGTGAGGCCGGCTTGTAATCGATAATTATCAAATTGATCCAATTCATTGCTCATAGCGTAAAATAACTCCCCGGAAACACCAACCTGAAAATCTTTATTAATCTTATAATCACATCCAAGTTTATTACGCCAGGCTGTACCTTCAGCCCCATCAAGCACTACACTATACAAAAACCGGCTGCGCAAACTGATATCCAAATCATGTATACTCTGCTTGTAGGTTATTGCAGCGCCATATCGATTGGTGTTTAATCCTTCACGGACTGAATAGCGATAGTCGGCACCAATTTTCCAATGTTTATTTAGTTTATAAGCAGCCGAAAAGTGAGTATTGTATTGGTATGGGTTGTCAGTGCTGATATTATATCGCAGCTCTTCACCGAATTCTAATTTTAAATCTTTTACCACTTCGTGATTGATGCCACTATAAAGCCAAACGCCACCATCGGTATATTGAGCCTTTGCACATACCGAAAGTGTTAGCAAGCAAATGCTTAATATGACTCTATTAATCGTCATCATCATCATGCTCCATGTCTTCTTCGCCGAAATGAGGTGTAGGCTTAAAGAATATGCGAACCTTTGCCATGTCGCGCAAAAAGTCTGTATTTAATATTTCGAATGAACGTATATCCAGACCGGTTCTGATGCGCAGGTCTTCAAGCATTTCTGCTCTGCGTTCAGGCTTGATATTTTCGATCTTTTCGTATTCAACAATCTGTTCACTCAAGCCTTCACGATACCACAAGCGTTCGAGGAAATAAGTAGCTGCAATCAGCGAAACGTTGGTGAATAATAATTCCACGAAGGATACCTTCTTAGTTGTTAGTGCATTAATAACAGCAACAGCAATTACCAAAAAGAGGTAAGTCATTTCCTTCATCGGAATGCTGATGGTGCGGTACCTCAGGATTGAGAAAATTGCAAATAATCCAAATGCAAAACCCATTTCAAGTTTAATGCCCGACAACAGATAACATAGGAAAAAAACCAACATGCTGAAGATGTAGAATGAAAACGCATAGTTCTTATTCTTACGATCGCTGCGATAGGTGAATTTTACTAAAATAAAAACAATCACAAAATTGAAGAACGACCTTAGTATCAGATCGTAAACATCATCATCAAAGAATTTCAGGTCTAGGAACTTGGTTTGTTCCTCGGCTGCCTGGATTAAAGTGCTAAACATTTTCTATACGGTTAATTTGGAGTTTCTTGAATTTGAAATTATTCTGCTTCAGGTCGCTGTACATAAAAGCAGCGCCTACACTGTATTTGCTGATTCTGGCCTCCGGACAAAAATTATCGCGCATGGCTAATTTAAATGGCGAACCTGATGAACTGGAATCGAGCTTTAATTCAGCTATACACACATTGCTCAATTGCATTTGACCGTTTGGCGTTTTGAACCGAAGGTCGGTATCGATAGTGGCCCTTTCACGCATTGAATTACTTACCAGTGTGAAACGACGAAAATCATTTTCTAAGGTCGGGCGCAATTGCTCCGGATCGAAATTTGTCTTCTCTGAAATAAATCGTTTAGCTTCCTCACTCAGTATTGGCGAAAATTCAGCGATCTTGATGCGCGATTTAATCGTCCGACCGGTATTAATCTTGAATTTGATCTCCAGGAAATTCAGATTGCTTTCAACATATTGACGAATGCGAATTTTATATCTGTTCACACGCTTGTTATGATGCATGTGATAGCACTCGAATTCAGGAGTGTCGAAATAAATATTGCGATAATTGAAAATGCGATGTCCGCCAATTTCTAATACACGATAATCGTGCTGCAGCAGATCTAATATCTCTATGAGCTTCTTCCTGTCGAAAAAATACTTAGTATCCTTTCGATTCATTAACTCCACCTTGTCCATCTCACCAAGTGTGATGGGGTGAATTTGATGTAATATCGAATCTATGCGGTGCAATTAACGGGCTTCAATTACAATATCTTCAACTTCAATATCCTGGTTGTTTTCTGTGATCTCTACTTGCACAGAGCGCGCTTCTGTATTCCCATCGCATGTGAGGCAATCGCTATAGGCATAGATGGTATACGTGCCCTTCCTTAAAAACGGAAATTTATAAGTGCCATCAAAGCTGGTTTTTACTTCATCATCATAGCCGATATTATCTCCATAAATGATGTAGACACGTTCGTCAGGTCCGTAATAATCTTGGTACAAGGTACCAAATTCATTGTAACGCTCTACATAGATCTTTCCATGTATGGTTGAAGTGCCACCATCACCCGGGAGCGAAGTGCAGCCTGATGCCAGAAAACCTATCGCAATAGGCAATAAGAGCGCTAAGGAGGAGTTTCTAATGTTAAACACGTGTTAGCAATTGGTAAAGACAACGTTAAAAGGTAAAGGTAACAGGAAATTGTAAATCTATTGTTATCTGTTTGTAACCACCTTATTTAGATGGTGCCTGAGCGCCTTTTTGACTAAGTTTCATATTGCATGTCTGTTAATTCGCGTTAAGGGCACGAGATTTGACCTTAAAAACCTGTTATTATTGTGATTCGAAACAAGTACAGCACATGAAATCTACCATTACAGCAATATTTCTGATCATTTTTGGACTCCAATCCCAAGCCCAGCTATTCGATCCTGAACACGCTTATACCAGGGCTGATACCTTGCGTGGAAGCCTGCGTGCCGAAAGAACTTGCTACGATGTGCTTACCTACGATCTGGCCGTAAAAGTGGACATTGCTAATAAGGCTATTGAAGGCTCAAATACCATCAACTTTAAGGCAGTGAGCGACTTTCAGCGACTGCAAATCGACTTGTTTGAAGAACTCAGCATCACTAAAATCATCTTTGAGGGTAAGGATATTCAGTTTAAACGTGAATTTGCAGCTGTTTGGGTCGACTTTCCAAAGGTAATCAAGGGAGGTACTCAAGGAGAATTCACTGTTTATTACAGCGGTCACCCCAGAATTGCAAAAATGGCTCCATGGGATGGTGGAATAAGCTGGAATACCGACGAAAAGGGGAATCCATGGGTTGGTGTTTCATGTCAAGGGCTCGGAGCCAGTGTCTGGTGGCCGAATAAAGATCATTTGAGTGATGAACCTGAAAGTATGCGCATTGCAATCACTGCACCTGATACACTGATGGCAGTTGCTAATGGTAACCTGATTTCAACTTCAATACCGGAAAAAGGATGGAAAACATGGCATTGGGCGGTTACCTATCCAATCAATAATTATAATGTTACCATGAATATCGGCAAGTATGTTCATTTTGAAGATACATACACCAATGTTGATGGATCTACATATTCGCTTGATTATTATGTGCTGGAATACAATGTTGACAAGGCAAAAAAGCAATTTGAGCAAGTAAAGCCAATGCTGAAAGCATATGAGCAATATCTGGGCGCCTATCCTTTTCCTCGAGACGGGTATGCCCTGGTTGAAACGCCATATGTAGGTATGGAACACCAAAGTGCCATCGCGTATGGAAACGGATATCAAACAGGCTATTCAGGCTTCGATTACTCAGGGATAGGCCTGGATTTTGATTACATCATTATTCATGAAACTGCGCATGAATGGTGGGGGAACAATGTGAGCATGAAAGATCTGGCTGATATGTGGATACATGAAGGCTTCGGCACGTATTCCGAGGCAATCTATGTGGAGGCATTATATGGAAATGCTACCGCCATGAATTATATCAATGCCATGAAGCAAAAAGTAAGAAATGATGAACCGATCATCGGGGATTACAATGTCAATAACGAAGGCAGTGGCGACATGTATCACAAAGGTGCCATATTCCTGAACTCGTTGCGTACGCTTACGAACAACGACCAACTGTGGTGGAGTATCATCAAGGGTATCCAAAAGGATTTTGCCCAACAAACTGTTACTACCGAGCAAATTGAAAGGTATATTTCGAGAAAAGCAGGGAAGGATTTCTCAAAAGAATTTGACCAATATTTAAGACATAAAGACCTGCCGAAATTTGAATACAAACTGACGCCCGAGGCCGGTGCGGTGAAATTGGAATACCGCTGGTCGGCCGACGTGCCTGAATTCGATATGCCGTTGCGATATATGGGTGCCGATGGAGCATGGAAATGGCTGAAACCTACCACCGACTGGCAGGAAACCTCGCTTGACCTGCCAAATATTAAGGCATTTAAGCTCGATACCACACATTTTTACTTTGAGGAACGAATGGTGAAGAAATAATGTAAAATTTGGAATAACCAAGGCGTTTTTTTAGATTTACATACACCTTAAACCCGAACATCATGATCGCCCAATTACTGAACCTAGCCGAAGATCACCTGCATGGGATCTCCCACAACATTCCGGAATTGAACGACCTGGATAGTAATCAGGTAACAAGTGTTACCTCCGAAACCGTTGTAAATACCATCGTGCAGCAAGCCAGAAAAGGAAATGTTGATGCACTAAGAGAAATGCTGTCAGGTTCGGAAACTGCAAAAGATCATGAAGTTATTCGCCAACTGGAGAATCCTGTGATTAACCAATTGCAGAGTAAGTTGAATATTTCTGATCAAACTGCAAAACAATTAGCCGTAATCGCCTTACCTGTGGTTATGAACTTGCTCAATGGTAAAGTTAAGCATGCACAAACCGGTGGATTTGACATTAACGATGCCATACGCGGATTAAATGGCAATAGTGGTATGTTGAAAGGTATTTTTAATTTGTTTGGTGGAAACAAAAGCAGCACAAAAACCATTAACAGTATTCTGCAAAACCTGATTGGTTAAGCATTGAAATTTATTAAGGCTGATGCTATTTTTTCTTCCATGCCTGATATTATATCAAGGTGGAAAACAAAACGCACCCAATTGTCTCCTATGGCAAATGCTTTAATTCCTAGATGATTTAAGTATTGGATGAATTTTTCATCTGATATATTTTCACGTAGTCTGAAGATAACAATATTCGTTTCTACCGGTAAAACCGATTCCACATAACTCAGTTTGTTTAATGCATTTCCTGTTTCGGCCGCACGTTGATGATCTTCTGCAAGTCGACTGATATTGTGCTCTAACGCATACAATCCGGCAGCAGCTAAAACTCCGGCCTGACGCATCCCGCCTCCCATCACTTTTCTCACCCTGCGTGCTTTCTGCAGATGTATTGCCTTGCCCGTTAAAATAGACCCTGCAGGACATCCCAACCCTTTGCTGAAACACAATGTAATGGTATCGAATAATTCTCCAAATTGCTTTGCATCAGCACCACTTGCAACAAGCGCATTAAATAATCGCGAACCATCTAAATGAAATGACAATCCCTTTTCTCGACATACCGCAGCAATTTCAGCGATTGTTTCAATAGGGTAGATGCGACCACCGCCGCGATTTACTGTATTTTCAATACTCACCACTCGCGTTATCGGCTTATGCACATCATCAGGATTAATTTGTTTGATGACATCTGTTGCACTAAAAACACCGCGGTCACCTTCTACATAGCGAATGGAACATCCTGAATGAAAAGCATAGCCGCCAACTTCATAGCTATATATATGT
>JAIBBA010000003.1 GCA_019694895.1 Chitinophagales bacterium | reverse complement strand
ACACCGTTTACCCATACTTCTCCGAAAATGCCGAATCCCGGATATTCTTTTTGTATGGCAACGCCCCAATCCTGTAAGAAAGAAAGATCGGAATACGGATAGGTGTCTAACCTAAATCCATCAACATGATATGTTTCTATCCACCAGATATTATTTTGAATAATATATTTTGCCAGATAAGGATTTTCCTGATTTAAATCAGGCATATGTTTATCAAACCATCCCTCATTCATTTTTTTTACATCATACGCGCTGGCATAAGGATCGTTTTTTACACTTGTGCGATAATTACTTCTAACAAAACTTGTATCCCATTGATGAATCCAATCCGGCATAGGGAGATCTTTAATAAACCAATGTTGATCTCCTACATGATTGTGCACCAGATCAACAACTACTTTCAGATTGTGTTTGTGTGCCGATTGAACGAATTCAGCGTATTGTTGATTATTGCCAAATCGCGGATCTATTTTATAATGATCGGTAATGGCGTATCCATGATAACTCCATTTTGGTTCATTGTTTTCAACCAACGGCGTGCACCAAACTGCAGTTGCTCCGAGCTTGCTGATATAATCCAGGTGTTGCATGATACCGGCAATATCGCCTCCATGTCTTCCTTTTGGATCCTTGCGATCGCTTATTGTTTCGTTCATGCTTGCAACAACATCATTTGTGGTGTCACCATTTGCAAAGCGATCGGGCATTAATAAATAAATAAGATCACCGGCATCGAGTCCATATGTATTTGTCCAAGGGGCCCTTGCTTGCAGTGCCCATTGTTTGGTGAATGATTTTTTTCCTGCTGAAAAATAAAGGTCTACTGCCCCGGGGCGAGCGGTTTTATCTATAACAAGATCTGCAAACAAGTAATTTTTATTTTCTACACGTGTTACAGCAACGAGGCGAACACCCGGATAATTGATTTTGAGATCATAATTTCCGATTCCTGTTCCATGAATTAGTAGTTGCACACTGGAATCGCGCATACCGATGAACCAGTTTGGCGGACAGATCTGATCAATTTGCTGTGCTGATATGACACTTGTGCAAGCCAGAAAGCAAATTAGCAGGAGGTTTTTGATCTTCATGCAGTAAAAATAGTTGAATATGAGGATAACACTTCCCCTCAGGAAAGGTTTTTGTAATTAAGAGCAATTGCAATAGGACAAAAAAAAGCCCCCGACAATGCGGAGGCTTTGAAAGAATATTTAATATATCAATATCCCGGATTTTGAACGAGGTTAGGATTTGCCACAACATCTGCAGCAGGAATCGGGAACAAGTTCAGTGTTTCAGGAACTGAAGTGCCGTTGAATGGACCGCCTTTAAACGCCCAGAGGTAAGATCCGCCGGTGAACAGTCCGTAACGAATAAGGTCTGTTCTGCGATATCCTTCCCATTGCAACTCACGAGCGCGTTCTTCCAACACAGACTCGGGAGTAATTGAGCCTACATTATGTGCAACATCGCCATAAGCGCGTTCGCGAAGCATATTTACGTATTCTACACCTAATCCGGCATCACCTGCACCGCGAGCGGCACATTCGGCGTACATCAGATAAACATCGGCAAGGCGCATCATTGGAAAATCAATATCGGTGTAGTTGCCACCGGCATCGAGGTTTGTTCCCGGAATTGCCGCGTGAATGGTGGTGGGAGATGTAACGTTATCAGCGTTGGCCAGTCGATAGGTTCCTGTTCCGCCTGTTCCTGTGATAAATTCGATGATCTTATTTTCACCGGCAATACCACTTCCTGCCAGGTTTTGATTCACCTGCACGGAGCCATCGGCAACAGATGTAACGGTCATTACATCGCCCGAAATAGTAGCAGTGAATTCGGCAACTGAAGTTGACAATACATTGCGCCATTTTGCTATCGGATAGCCAACAACAAATTGTCCAAGCTGTGCATCTTCTGTAAACTCGAGTGTTTGTCCAAATGTTTTGAACATATTACGCGCATCATTTGCATCAGGGAAGAAAGATGCGTATTCTGGCGTTGAGCGATTTCCTCCCCAACCAAATTCAATACCATAATATGCTTTATCAATTTGGCTCAAAGAATCACCACCAACAGTTGAATGTGTCAGGAATGTTGTTCCACCATAAGTTTGTGTAAACTGACCATCGAAAGTTACAGGGAAAATTACCTCGTTTGAACCTTGATTATCTGACATAAACAAATGATCATAAACAGGTTCAAGAGAATAACCACCTTCGGTTATCACTTTCTGACAATATGTTGCACAATCGGTATAGCGAGCAGTGCCGGTATATACCTCGGCATTGAGATACAAACGAGCCAGCAAAGTCCAAGCAGCAGCGCGATCGGCGCGACCATATTCATTTGCACGTGGTGCAGGAAGTTCGGTAGCGACTGCTAATAATTCAGACTCAACATAATTAAATAGCTCGGCACGTGTTATCCTTTCGGGATAGAAAGCACCAACAACATCGTCTTCAGTAATGAATGGAACATTTCCAAAAAGGTCCAATGCGTGATAATAACTCAATGCACGGAGGAAACGCGCTTCGGTACGATAACCGCGAATAGTAGTTTGCTCTGCATCAGAAAATCCGCGCTCAGACATTTTTGCATCTGCCGATTCGCGGATAAATTCATTACACAACGGAATTTGGAAATAAATACGATAATACATCGCATTTACAAATGAGTTGGTACTTGACCACTGCATTTTATTTAATTCAGGAATACCCGGGTCGTTCCACGCGCATTTTGCGGCATCAGTTGTTGCCTCTTGCAGGTTCCACAATACGCGAATGTATTGCGAGAAACCTTCATCGATACCGGCGATATCAGGATTACCCGCAGGCCCCTGGTTGCCGGAAATGGAAAGCCCTGCGTATAATTTAGCCAATACATGGACATAATTATCCGGATTGTTGTACACCGTTTCGGCATTGATGCCACTTGGCGGCGCCAGGTCAAGGTCGTTGAAACATGAGCTCAACGTAAAACCGGAAATGGCGAGTGCGGTGACTGCAATTAATATTTTATTTTTCATCGCTTTTCGGTTTAGAGTTTAAGATTAATGTTGAGAGAATAAATGCGTGGGCGAGGATAAATTGAATTATCAATACCACCTGCAATCTCCGGATCAAGTCCTGAATATGGAGAAATTACAAATACATTTTGAATAACTGCACCCACTGTGAGAGACGCATTGTCATTGAATACTCGTCCAACGTCATATCCAACGGCAAAGTTGTCCATACGAACAAATGATGCATTCTCAATATAGTAATCACTCAGCAATTGATATGATTGGAAACCCGTTTCCAGATAATTGGTCGACAGGTTTTGCATATAACTTGCACTTGGAACGTTTTGGAAAATACCGCGTGTAGAATTGATGTTATTATACATGTATTTTCCGAATTCACCGCGCAACACAGTTGATACACTCCATTTTTTGTATTTGAATGCAGCGCTAAAACCGAGATAAAAGTCAGGTGTTGGATTTTCACCCCAAATCAGATCATCTGCATTGATGATGCTATCGCCATTCTGATCAACATATGACCCTTCGATAGGGTTGCCATTTTCATCATATTGTTGTTGATAGGCAAAGAAAGTATTTGATGCATAACCAACAGATTGAATCTGAATAGTATTACCAATACCACCAGCTATACCACCAACTAAAATGCCGGCGCTTGAAGTATCTTCTACCAAAGTAAGGTTTGTAATTTCATTGCGGTTAGCGGTTCCGTTAATTCCGAATTCTAACGACATGTCTTTGTTGTCGAGAGCGATATAACTCAGGTTGATTTCGACACCGGTATTTTCCATGCTTCCTACGTTAGTAAGAATTTGGTTGGTGAAGTTGGTGCCTGCCGGAATCGGAATGGTTGCAAGGAGATCGTTGGTGAGTTTTTTATACAAATCAACACTACCTGAAATTTTATCTCCCTTCAAGCCGAAATCAAATCCAATATTAAAGCTGGTAGTTTCTTCCCACTTGATATTCGGATCGTAACCATCGGGACGAAGTAAATAATAGAAAGCATCACCAAATTGGTATTGAGCCGTTGAGGTTGAACTATCGTAGTTTGCGATATACGGATAATCATAGAAAATATCCTGCTGACCGGTAACTCCGTAACCTGCGCGTAATTTCAAATACATTTTTGTATTCGACATAAACGCTTCATCACTTACGAGCCATGCAGCTGCAACTGATGGGAATAAACCCCAGCGGTTGTCGGGACTAAAGCGTGAAGAACCATCTTCGCGCAATGTAGCCGTAACCATGTAGCGCTCTTTCAGATTGTAATTTAAACGACCATAGAAAGAGATCAGTGTATTTTCGGTTTCGAAGTCGATACCAACAGGAGTGATAGTATCGCCGGCGAAACTTAAACTTGGAAATGACGGTGATTGCGTAAGCCAGTTTTGATAAGAATAACCTGCTGTAAAATCGATGCGGCTTTTAATCGATTTAATATCCTTTTTATAGTTACCATACGCTTCGAGCAATTTGTTGTCTTTGCTTTGTTCGTATTGATTATTTGAACCGTTAGGATATTGTGAAGCTGCTTCGGCAGGAACAACAACTGTTCCGTTAGAACGCGCCATATCGATACCGCCATTTATTACTCCATGAAAATCTTTAAATATTTCATAGTCGAGTTTAATGTTTCCGATAAAGCGATTTACATTACTTTCATCATCGCGCTGATTTAATAATCCAACAGGATTTTTTGGCGCGAGCGGAATTAATCCACCTGATGTATTTGTCCATTCCCAATAACCGCCGTAAACCGAAGCATCGTCATAAATAGCTTGTGACGGATCGAATGTAATTGCAGAACCTATTGCACCCTGATCGGCGAAGAAGTTATCGGTATGATAATATTTACCATTTGCTTCGGTTTTTAATTTTCCGTTCAGCAATGTTGGATTAATTCCGAGAGACGCGCCCATGCGTCCGAGTTGCGAACGATCGAGCACACCGCTTTCATTCATGTATTCGAGGTTGAGGCGATAAGGAAGATTTTTGATACCACCTGTGAAAGTGAGATCAAGGTCTTCGGCAAAACCCATGCGATAAAGTTCTTTTTGCCAATCGGTATTCTCAGAACCTAAAAGCGCTTGTTGTGTAGCAGTACCTGCCGTATCGAGCACGGCGGCAAGCTGATCTGCAGTAAGCACATCAACATAACCGGTCACTTGCGATAGTGATGATGTGCTGCTTACATCGATGTGCAATTTATTATCGGAGAATCCTTTTTTGGTAGTGATGATAATTACACCGTTGGCGGCGCGTGAACCGTAGATGGCGGCTGCAGATGCGTCTTTAAGCACGGTGATATTTTCAATATCATCCGGGTTGATCAGGCTGAGCGCATTTCCTGAGCCGCTGATACCGTTATTGTCAACCGGCACACCATCGATTACGATGAGCGGATCGTTACTTGCATTGAGCGAGGTACCGCCGCGGATGCGGATGCGACTTCCCGAACCCGGCATACCCGAGTTAGAGGTAATTTGCACACCGGCAACCTTTCCTGTGATCAGCTGCTCCGGAGTGGTTACGTTACCTCCCTGAAAGTCTTTCACCCCTACATTCGTGATAGAACCCGTAAGGTCTTTTGATTTGATAGTACCATAACCCACAACAACCGCTGTTTCGAGCATAAGGGCGTCTTCCTGCATAATGAGGTCCTTTTTCAGGTTTTGCCCGTCGGTGAGTGTAATGGTTTCGGTCACTGCTTTATACCCGATATAGGTATAGTTTACAGTATAGGTTCCCGCTGCGTCGAAGGCAAGCACATAAGATCCGTCGAAGTCGGAAATTGTGCCTTTACCGGTGCCGCTAATAAGCACTGTAACCCCCGGTAGCGTAGCACCTGACTGATCCGAGATCACCCCTGTCAATGTTGGCGCCTGTCCCCAAATAAGAACCGGCATCAACAACACCACGGGCAAAATGGCGCGTCTGATGAGAGCATAAACATGCATCATGAACAATAAAATTTTTGGTTTAAGAAATAATACTGATAGGTCATTTTGATCAAGGCGGTGATAGTACCGCGAAAATCAATGCAATTTTACTCAATCATTACCGCAATTAGAATTTTTTTGTAAGGTTTTCGAGCGCTATTACTTTAGTTTAATAAGATATTCAACAAACCGCACTTACAATTAATTAATACATAATTTTGACTACCTAAAACAGGGTATTTCTGCATGAATAGAAAATTTGTGGCATATTGGATTGTTTCCGCACTTGTTGCTTACTCACCTACATTTGCCCAAACCACCCTATTCTCAAGACTTTCCGCCTCCCAAACCGGTGTTGCCATGCACCTCGATTTACAGGAAACAGCTACCATGAATGTGCTGCTGTATCAATACCTCTACAACGGCGGTGGCGTTGCAGCAGGCGATGTGGACGGGAATGGCTATTGCGATTTGTTTTTTACCGGCAATTTAGGGCAGGATAAACTGTATCTCAACCAAGGTAATATGCAATTTGTCGATGCTACCCGACAAGCTAATATTCTGCCTCCCGGGGGTTGGAGTTCGGGGGTGACCATGGCAGATGTGAATGGCGATGGCTTTCTCGATATTTATGTGTGTAAGTCGGGACAGTTTTCTACCCGCGACAGACACAACCAACTTTATATCAATAATGGAAAAGGTGCATTTGTTGAATCGGCAAAAAAATTCGGACTCGACGATTCATCGTTCAGCACGCAGGCTGCTTTTTTTGATATGGACAATGATGGCGATCTGGATATGTTTTTATTAAATCATGCCGTAACACAATTACATGGATTTAATATCGGCGATGTAAGAAACAGAAGAGATAAATATGCAGGAAATAAATTATTCAGAAACGACAATAATTATTTCACCGATATCAGTGCTGAGGCGGGAATATTCGGCACGCCATCTAATTTCGGATTGGGATTAATGATCGGCGATGTCAATAACGATGCATACCTCGACATATTTGTGACAAACGATTACAACGAACAGGATTTTTTATATATCAACAATCACAACGGCACATTTTCGCAGGTGCTGCAAGATGCATTCGGCCACACCTCTAATTTTTCGATGGGATGCGATATGGCCGATATTAATAATGATGGCTGGTTGGATCTCCTGGTAATGGACATGCTCCCCGAAGATCCGGAACGACAAAAAAAATTAAAAGGTCCGACAAAATTTGATGCGTATCAAATGTCTGCCGATTACGGATATTTTTATCAGCACATGTTTAACACGTTGCAAATAAATAATGGCAATAATTCATTTTCTGAAATTGCCTGGAGCGCAGGCGTTGCAGCCACAGACTGGAGTTGGGCGCCGCTGTTTGCCGACTACGATCTGGATGGTATTCAGGACCTTTATATCACAAATGGGTTTCGACATGATTTTACTAATCTGGATTTTTTAAAATATACCTATAGTGAAGCTGAGCAAAAAGCTTTTGACGCAGGTGAAAAGTTAAACACGTTGGACCTGGTATATCAAATGCCTGATGTCCCTTTATCAAATTATTGTTTCAAAGGAAGCGATTCGCTGCAATTTAAAAATGTAACCGTTGATTGGGGTGTTCAGATTCCATCATATTCTAACGGTGCTGCATATGCAGATTTAGATAATGACGGCGATCTTGATATTGTTGTAAGCAATATTGATGATACTGTATTTATTTTTAAAAATAATGCACGTGAGCTGAAGCAAAATCATTATTTAAAAATCAAGATTATCGGCGAGGGAAAAAATACATTTGGAGTTGGCACTATGATTTCTGTTGCAATAGGTAATCAATCATACAAACGCCAACTTATGCCCACCAGAGGCTTTCAATCTGCCGTAGAACCGGTGCTGTACTTTGGATTGGGTGAATCTAAAAATGTCGACAGAATTCAAATAATATACCCATCAGGCAAGGAACAAATTTTGTCAAACATTTCTGCCGACACAACATTAATTGTCTATGAGAAAAATGGACAATATGAATTATGGGCGGCTGATTATTTGCCTGAGTTTATTGATGTCAGCAATAAGGTGATTCCTTACAGTGTAAGCGAAGAACCTGCTGATGACTTTAAAAAAGAACCATTGATCCCTTATGTGTATTCAGATCAGGGACCGGCTTTAGCCGTTGGAGACGCAAATAATGACGGCATTTCTGATGTATTTATCACCGGTGGCAAAAACAAAAAGTCGCGATTGTTTTTGGGAAGTGATGAAGGCTTCATACCGTCATTTGGTGGCGTATGGGAGCGTGATTCTGCATACGAAGATGTTGATGCCGCCTGGATTGATGTTGACAATGATGGCGACTCAGACCTCTTTGTAGTAAGCGGCGGAAATGAGTATCCGGCGGGTTCTCGATATTATCAGAGCCGATTATATTTAAATATGTCGAATGGCAGATATGTGAACGCGAATCAATTGTTGCCCGAAAGTTTACAGGCGCATTCTGTAGTGCGTACTTGTGACTTTGACAACGATGGCGACATGGATATTTTTCTTGGAGGCGGTGTTGTAGCGGGAAGCTATCCATTGTCTTCTCCGTCAGCCATATATGAAAATATTGGCGGAAAATTTATGGACATAACAGCGCGTATTTGCCCGGAATTAAATACCATTGGATTAGTACAGGATGCGCAGTGGGCCGATATTGATGCCGATGGAAAACAAGACCTAGTGGTGGTATCGTACTGGTCGCCATTACGCGTTTTTATCAATGGGAAAAAGAAATTTATTGAATCAACAGTGCCATCCGGATTGTCAGATTACAGCGGTTGGTGGAATGCCATTAATATTGTAGATGTCGACCTGGATGGAGATATGGACATTATTGCAGGAAACAGAGGAACAAATCATCCATTAAAAGCCTCAAAAGAATTTCCGGCACATATGTACGTTTGTGATTTTGATCGAAATGGTAAAATTGATCCCATTATCACAACGTTCGACAAAAGTGGTAAAGAAATTCCTATAGCTTCGAAAGATGATATGCTTGAACAGATTCCGGCTCTAAAAAACAGATATGTTTATTATGCAGATTATGCGAAAGCTTCCATTTTCGATTTGTTTCCCGATGTAAATTGGGATACCATTACGCACTTCACGGCTACAGATTTCAATTCAAGTATTTTTATAAACAATGGCAAGGGCTCGTTCACCAGACAATTGTTGCCGGAGCAAATTCAATGGTTTCCGGTTTATGCCATCGCAGTAAAAGATATTAATCGCGATAATTACCCCGACCTCATCCTGGCGGGAAATCAATTTGGCACCAGACCTGAATTGACAAGACTGGATGCGGGTTATGGCGCCTGTTTGTTTGGTGATGGCAAAGGCGGCTTCACATTTAAAAACGCCGCCGAAACGGGCCTGTTCATTGATGGAGAAGTGCGAAGCATGTGTCTCACAAAACTCAATCGTGAGAAATATTTGTTGGTAGCAAGGAGGAATGCGAGTGTGATGGCCTACTTGTTAAATAAATAATTGGCAAGTTGCGCACAGATCGCATAAATGAATGCTATCTTAGATTGTTGATACCACTCCGCATGAAAAAACCTCAGATATGGATCGCACTTTTGTTTCTTGCTTTATCCTCGTGTTCTGACCACACTGAATACACTAAGGTCAATACGCGTTTTTCTACAACAGATCCATTTGCAAAAACATCGGCACCTAGCAAGTTCGTTGAATTTTCTGCAGAGATCGACACGGTGTTAGCGGGAGAAAATGGACTCATAATTGTAATCCCTAAGGGTGCACTCTTGAACGCCAAGAATGAGGTGGTGCAGGGAAAGATCAACATGGAATTATTTCAAGCCAATGGGCTTAATGAGTTGGTTTTCAGCAATTTGACAGGCAACTCCTCATCGGGGCAGCTTAGCGGTGGCAGTGCTTTTTATATCAATTTTACAAAGGATAACGAACAACTGCATATCGATCAAAACAACCCCATTACCATTAGCACTCCAAAGACTGCTAAAGAGATGTTGATGTACAGCGGTAACAGAGATTCAGTTGGAAATATGGATTGGGTCGATCCGATTGCGCCGGAAAAATATCTTGATCCGGTTCCTTTGAGCACGTTGAATTTCACCCCTGAAATATTCGATAACGGCCTGCTTGATATTTTACCCTTTGAAGGAAAAAACAAATTTGTCAGATCGTTTTCCGACAGCTTGTATTATTCGGTGTGGCTGGTACATAAAAAACTTTCTTCATTCACACCTGATCAGGGGGAGAAATTTTTATTGGAGCCTAATGGCAAAAAATTTGATCTGAAGGATATTCAAAAAAGCCACCAATCGGGCTTAACCGACACATCGTCTGACGATGAATATTCGGATTGCGGAATAGACCCAATAAAAGTAAAAACGATCAAGGAGAATGCATTCGAAAATACATTCATCGCTACAAAAGAATTCGAGACCCGCATGCAGGCCATTCACCGAACCTTTGATCAGCGGGTATTAGACCTTTATGTGAATAATACTGATAAGCAACTATGGGTGGTTGACTCTATGGCATCTCAATTGTTAGGGAATGCAGCCGACAGGGAAGTGTTTTTGAAATTTAGCAGAGAGAAACTAACAAATGTGCGCGATGTTGAGAAAAACCCGTCGGCAAAGGCTTTGGCAAGATTTTACCAAAAGCGATCGGAAGGGTTGACCAGAGAAATGGATACGGTAGAAAACGCTTTGCTCAAAAAGTATAAATTGCTTCAGAAGGACTATGATAAAGAACTCGCAAAGTACGTTGAAGTATTACGAAAACGAGAGGCGCATCGCATGTTGTATTTCAATTACACATTAACAAGTTCCGGATGGAAATACTTTGCTATTCCCCCTGAATTCGGCAGAACCTTTCGAGAAAAAAAATTAATTGGCCGGCTAACTGATTCCCAAAAATTTGACATGGTGAATGTGTATGTATGGATGCCGGAAAACACATCCTTAATGCGTCTTACAGAAACAGAAAAGAATGTGTTTATTTCCAAATCCATGAGAGCTGTTGAAACAACCCCGGTATTGGATAATACCAAATTGCAGTTTTTCGCGGTAGCCGTAATTGGCGAGCAGTATTTTTTTGATGAAGTAAAGTTGTCGTCCGAAGAAGAAAGGGAGGTCACCGCCACCTTCGAACTCAAACCAACAGAAAAAGCGAAGATCGACGCAGTGCTAGGCAATCAAGAAGGTAAGGCAGACCTCAATAACTCAATTTCTCGTGATCTTAAATTTCAAACCAAGCGTCTTGCATTCAACAAAGCCGCTGATAAGTATCTGGAGAAAAGAACCAAGTATGATCTCTTGTTTTCTACAACGGTGAACAATTGTTGCAGGATGTCTTCAAAATCTATACAAGTTGGTAACGCCCTTTTTAATGTGAATTGTACCAGGTGCCACTTGGCTGAACGAGGTGTTAAGTTAACCGGACCGGCATTTGATAACCTTTTGGATCATTCATCGGGACAATACGCTTATTTCAGCGCCTTTGTTCGTGATTCACGAGCGCTTATCAATAGCGGTGATGATCGGGCAACTACTGTATTTAATGAATATAGATCCGTGATGCCCGCATTTGAGGATCTGAAGGAAGAAGAAATCATGTCAATTTATAATTATCTTATAGCCACATTATCCTGTAGCAATCAGCCGACTATACTTCATTGAGTTTGTTCGCAATTCACAAGCACAGATAGCTAGCGGCAACCAGCGCGCCAATAATGTATACAACGAATACCAATCGGTAATGCCGGCATATCAGGAACTGACTGAAGAAGAATTAATGTCGATTTATAATTATATAACCAGATCATTGAAGTGCTCCGATCCGCCGAGTTTAAATTAATTTTGACGAGATGGTTTAATCCCTATTCTATTTTCATTTTCCGATAGTATAACCGACTATTCCCATTTTCATTGCCGCTGATATATTGCTGCAATTCGTTGACATCATTAAAGGTTTTTGGTGTCAGATTACATCGGCGACTTGTATAGTATAGCGTAGCGGTTGGGTAGTGATAAAAAGGACAATATTCCATGTACATGGAGTTGAGATCCGTGCCCATATTTTGTGGTTCCTGCCAATTTCCGCCATTGTCTTTTTTTGCAATGTATAAATCGCCACTGCCAAATCCGCCCGGAGCATTATACTTCGTATAAATCAGGATGTTGCCGTCGGGTGAAATAAATGCATTGAATTCGTAACCCGCACTGTTTATTGGCGATGGTAATATTGTTGGTTTTTCATAGCCTGTTGATGTCATTTTACACATATAAATATCATCCTTGCCCATTCCTTCTGGTGCTGCCATCGTAAAATATAAATCGCCGGAGGTGGTCAGGCTTGGATAAAACTCATCGTTTGTCGAATTAACCGGAGTGCCCAGATTCACGGGTTTCGACCAGGCAGCCGTAATTGCCGCGCGCTTCACCATCCAGATGTCAAAATCTTTTTTAATGGTGTCGCCATCGTTTAAAGGGCGGTCGGATACAAAATACAAAGTCAGCCCATTAGTAGTAAGAAATGGCTCCAAATACATAAAAGCATCGCAGAAAGGCATCAATTCAGGTGAACTCCAGTTGCCGTTGATTTTTTTCCTCGTTGCTATCTGTGATATTTCACCATTTGGACTTTGAATGGTGAAAAAATCTTCATCACCACTTGCATTCAGGCAGTAATCTCTCAGATTTTGAAAATTAATTAATCCCGGAACCGGAGTTATATCCGTAGTGATTTGTGCATGTGTAATATGGCTGTTCATCAGAAAAAAACAGCAAGCAAAAAAAATATTTTTCATCATTAGGGTATGTGGATTTGAAAATTAGGTACAGTTCAAAAATAATTTCTTTCAATTTTGCGGGTTGTTAAAGTATGCTTTCGAAGTCATAAAGAGTATTAAGATTGATTATTATTATTGAGATACGTTTTCAGCAATTCAGGTATAATTGTTGCAGCAGCTTTTTATCACATCAAACTATTGCTTACCTTTCTCCATGAAATGCGCTACCTGATAATAATATGCTTGTTGTTCACCCAATGCATGCAAGCCCAAATGTCTGTGATCGATCAGGCGATTGTCGACATTACTTCGGTAATACGGCACGATGTGTTTTCAGCTCCTGCAGCTTCTCGCATTTATGCTTATACAACCATAGCCGGAAATATCGGCATGTCCGGAAATTCTGATCTGCCCACACCCTTACGAAGTAAATTGGTTTTATCGTCGGGAGTTTCTCCTTCAGACACACTTGCCGCCATGGCCATGTATGTATGTGCACAGCGATTTATTTATTCCGACAGCATGCTATTGGAGAAATGCAAAAAGCGTCTGGGGAGTGAAATTATCACCTCGCAATATTTTATGGAAGCGCAAACAATTAATGCTTCCATGGCCGATTGGATTAATGCCGATAATTACACTAATGCCATTGCGTCAACCAGATATACACCATTAAAAGGTTCGCTCAACTGGGTGCCCACGCCGCCGGATTATGCTCAAGGTACAGATCCACATTGGGGAGAAATCATGCCGTTTTGTTATAAGTACGACAAAAGCATATTACCTGTTCCGGCGTTTGTTTTAGATAGCACTGTTATCGCAAAAGAGGCTCAAAAACTTTATGTACTGACAATGTCTCTCGATTCAGAACAAATGGAAATTGCACTATTCTGGGATGACAATCCATTTATTCTTCGTCAGAACGGACATTTACAATATGCTGAAAAAAAGGTGAGTCCGCCTGGACACTGGTTAGACATAACCAGAATGGCGCTTCTGGCAACAGGTGCCGATGAGACTGCCGCCATGAATGCGTATATGTTGGTTAGTATAGCAATGGCAGATGCCATGATTGCTGTTTGGGATATTAAATATGAAACGCAACTGATTCGTCCTGAAACATATATCAATACATATATCGATTCGGAATGGAGGCCATATTTACAAACCCCACCCTTCCCCGAATTTCCGAGTGGGCATAGCGCAGTTTCCGCCGCCGCTGCAACAATCCTTACTTCATTATTTGGCGACAATTTTGCATTTACAGACGCAACTGAAACCACATTCGGCCTGCCGGCAAGAGGGTTCAAATCCTTTGAGGATGCTGCTTCTGAGGCATCTCAGAGCCGCGTTTACGGCGGAATTCATTTTGTTCCGGCAGTAACATATGGGGCAGAATTGGGAAAAAATTCAGCGTTTGAATTGATAAATATCACCAACCGGCGTTAAGTGTTTAACATATTAATCAACGGTCATTTTCATGTTAAAAATTTGGCTTCAAATGCAATAAAAAGCAGTACCTTTATCCTGACAAATTCATTTCTTAAAGTAAAACAAACAACGATCTTATGAAAAAAATTTACGCTTTTTTCACTGCTCTGTTGATCACCGGTGCTCTTACAGCACAAGTAAACGTGACCTACATGGTTGACATTACAAACTACCTGGCAGCAGGTAACGTATTGGGTGCCAACGGTATTCGTGTTGGCGGTGACTTCGGCGCTACTGCAGGTATGAACGGTGCTGCAGCTATGGCAGTATGGACTCCTTCAGATCCAACATGTGCATTGGTTGACATGGGTGGTAACGTATGGGGTATCACTGTAACTTATCCAACAGCTTCAGTTGGCCTTACTCAGTACTACAAATTCGTGAACAACGACTGGGGTACTAACGAAGGAACTGACGCAGGCAACACTATTGGTGCTGACGGTTGCGGTGTTGATGATGGCGCAGGTAACGTTAACCGTACATTGGTTATTCCTGATGCCGACATTATGTATTTGTTCTGCTGGGATGCTTGCTACCGTTGCGACGGTTCTGATCCTGTTGTATTAAGCGTTGAAGATTTCAATGCTATCAGCGGTCTTTCAGTTTCACCTAACCCAACTGTAACCAACACTAACATCAACTTCAACCTCAGCGAAGCATCTGATGTAACTATCGGTGTTTACAACCTGATGGGTCAAGAAGTATTGACTGTTAACAATGGTACTCAATCAGCAGGTAACCACTCATATTCTTTAGATATGAGCAACCTTCCTGCAGGTAACTATGTTTACCATGTTGTTGCCGGTTCAAGCGTTACTTCAGGTAACATCGTGAAGCTCTAATAATTAGCAAAACGAAATAAAAAACCCGTCTTCGTTTGAAGGCGGGTTTTTTTTATAGGAAAAAGGAGAGAGGAAAAAGGAGAGAGTGGGTGAGTGGGTCAGTGGGTGAGTTTACCGCGCCGAGTAGGCGGGTGGTAATCTTGACTCGACTTTGCGAAAATGAATCCTTTGAACACATGCTAACTCTCTTTTAGTATCTAGAATCAAGTATCTAGTATCTAGACTTTTGCACCTTAGTCTCTTTGCGACTTTGCGCGAAACCGCCTCACCCCCGGCCCCGCCTCACCCCCCGCCCTCTCCATCTCCTACCGTCGATAGAGAGGGAGCTAATTGCGTTTCAGAATTAAATTTTATTTAGCAATTGAATTGCATTCCCTATTAACGCGCCAGCGTTAAAAGCACCACCACTTGCTAATTTGCTAATTCTCGCCTCACCCCCCGCCCTCTCTATCGACGGTAGGAGATGGAGAGGGAGCTGATTGCGCTTCGGAATTAAAATATTGCAAAGCAATATCATTGCATTCCCTATTAACGCGCCAGCGTTAAAAGCACTCCACACTTGCTAATTTGCTAATTCTCAAACTTGCTAATTCTCACATTCCCTCACTCCTGTTGCAACACCATCTGGTATGCCTTCTCGTAATTAGCTGCGAGATTACTCCAGTCGAAATGTTCGGCATAACTTTCTACCGTGTTTCTTAAAATAATTCTGTCGCGACGGGCGAGTTGTGTATAGTTAAACATGATATCGCACAACTCATCAGCACTTTCATCAAAGGTTTTTGTTTTTCTGCGTACGATATAGATCCCGCGTTCATCGAGGTTGCGGAATTTTGATTGACAGTAATTTCCAAATCCACTTAAATCGCTGGTAACAGCCGGAACCCCACGCGCAACACATTCCAATGGTGTATACCCCCATGGTTCATAATAGCTTGGAAATAATCCCAAATGACAACCGCGAACAAATTGCGGATAATCCATTCCAAATAACGGCGATGTAGGAGCAACAAAATCCGGATGATAAACCATTTTCACTTTGTCGGTTGGTTTGTTGATGAGGTCATTGCTACGCAAGTAATTTAATATCTCATCACCACCATCGTCCTTTAAATTATGTGTTACAACAATAGGCCAGAAATCGCTCTTCCATCCTTGAATTTGTTTTCGATATCTGAATTTCCAATAATCATCGATAAATTCATTCAGATCCGGAACGTTTGGATCTACATTGGTAGCGGCGGCGTGAAATAATTTATCTTTCACTTGTTTCAACATCTCTTCACAAGTGCTGCGGATATCGTCCATTGCGGCGCGGGCGTGCAGCACAAGCGGGTTAATTGTTTCGAAGGGACGTTTGGTAATAAAAAACATCACAACCGTTTTCTGCGCATTTTCTTTTTTCATGCGCTCATTTAATCTGCGCAGCGCTTCTAATGTTAAATCATATCCTTTGTTGTGATATTCATATCTTCCCGAGGTGAAGAAATATATCGTTTGATTGAGATCGAAGGTGTAAGAATGGAAAAAGTGCGACATCACAAATTCATCAATCTTATCTCGGAATTGACCATGCAAATTTTGTAATTCATGTGTTGCAAGAAATCGTGTTAAGCTGATACCATTCGGTAAAATCATATCCGGTTTTCGTCCCAATAAAAATTCACATTCTTTTCCGGTGATATCGCTTACTGTAGTAAACACATCACAATCTGCGGCAGCCATTCTTTCTAATCGCGTTTGTGGTTCGATATAGAATTTTTGTGCCATCTGCAACCAGTCGTAATTGCTCAAATGCCGATAAAATTGTTCATCATTACCCGCAATATATCTTCCCAATAAAGTTGCATGTGTTGTAAATACCGTTTTTACTTTTAACCCTTCTTTGCGAATATGTCCTATCGGCATACCGGTCATCCACTCATGAAAATGCGCAATTACGGGGCGACCTTTTGCCGTTGCTTCTAATGTGCTGAAGAATTGAGCAACCACATACCCGAAGGCGATGACCTGTTGTAACAAATCATCCGGATTAAAAATGTTGATTTTGTGGTCGCGCAATAAATCGGTGCGAATGTCTTTCATTTTGTCGTACACTTGCATGGGCGACATCAATATCACTTTCGGTTTTCCATCTGTTAGCCAGCGACCATAATGTACTTCATATCCTTTGTTACGCATTGCCGTTACCGCTTCGACAAAAACATCGTCGTATGAGAATACCTCTTCAAATTCGGCAGGAAGCTTGGCATTAAGCAGTGGTCCTATCATACAATAGTTTCCCGACCACTTGTCTACTATTGCAGGAGCCTTACTCCGCACAACAGTATAAATTCCACCTACCTGATTACATACTTCCCAAGCCGTTTCGACCAATAGCGGCGCATATAAACTCGCTTTCTCACCCATGATATTATCTGATTATGGTTAACTCAACGTCACGAAATTACACAACCCTTCGATTACAAAAGGAAATACCGGTCACCATCGGCATAAAAAAGAAAAAACGCGCAGTCGAGAGCTGCTTAAGTGCATAGAAGTGGTGCTAAAAATATGCCTATGGCGTAAGCACTATTTTATCAATTCGGCATAATCCTTTCGGGCAAGCTCAAGAATCCTTATAGCTTCTTCCCGACCGTATAAATGGGTAATCTCCGCCTTATTCGGAGCTCCAGGAAGGGCCTTGTAGGTAAGGAAATAGTGTCTCAGCCTTTCAACCAAAGAGCTTGGCATTTGTTGAATGTATTCCCACATGGAGTAAATCTCGTCAAAAGGCAAAACGGCAATGATCTTGTCATCAGCCTGACCGCCATCGATCATCCTGAAACCACCGATGAGCTTAGCCGGCACGATTATGTTGCCATGCGGAATATTGCGTTCAGTAAAAACACAGATATCCAAGGGGTCGCCGTCGCCCACAATTCCCGCTCTTCCGGTTTGTTGTGAACAAAAATTTCCGATACCGGGGCCGCAATATGTTTTTGGAACAAAGCCATACAAACAAGGCAACACATTCGAATATTTTTGGGGCCTGTCGATTTTCAAAAAACCACTTGGCTTGTCAATTTCATACTTCACCGTATCGGTTGGAACAATTTCAATGTATGCATTCACCACCTCAGGCGCTTTGTCGCCAATGTGAATACCATGCCAGGGGTGTGCTGTAAATGCTGAATAATTGTTTGCCATGAAAATGAAATATTAATCACACAAATGTACACAATGCATGCTTGCAAAGCGATATTATATGCAGCGGATAATCACGTTGCCAACCTTGGTTCCGGTTTCAACATACGCGTATGCTTCACGAATATCTTTCAACGCATAAGTCTTATCCAAAACAGGTGTAAAATGTTTTTCATCGGCTATTTTGCGAATAAAACTTATCATTTCTTTGTCGTAAACGGGAAGCGGAAAAAGCACTTTTTTATTTCCGGTAAATGCATTGAAAATGGAATACCACACATTCTGACCGTTTTTTCCCAATTCAGTGCTGATATAAATTCCCGGCTCGTTTAATACAGGTTTACATGTGCCAAATGATGTTTTTCCCACGGCATCAAAAACCAAATCAAAAGTCAATCCTTGTTGCGTGTAATCCTGTTGCATATAATCGATAACAACATCAGCGCCTAAAGATTTAATCAGATCTACATGTGCCGTTCCACAAACTGCGGTAACATGTGCATTCAAATATTTTAGTATCTGCACCGCTGCGGATCCGATTGCGCCTGTTGCACCATAAACTAAAACATGATCGCCGGCTTTAACATGTGCCGCATAAATATCATTTAATGCATAATGTGAGCCTTCTGTAAGTGCGGCCGCCTGCTCAAAATTTAAATGCTCGGGAATAATATCCATTGCACTGTTTTCGGGCTGACAAATATATTCAGCATGCCCGCCAAATGTGCGATCGTTGAATCCGAATACTTTGTCGCCGGGTTTAAACATAGTCACACTGCTGCCAACAGAATCTACCACGCCCGCAAATTCACACCCAAGTACCTGGCGTTTTGGTTTAAATAAGCCGCTCCAAAATCTGGAAATAAAATATTCGGCACTTCTGAATCCACAATCTGTCCTGTTTACGGTAGATGCATGCACACGGATTAATACATCTTTTTCACCGGGTCGTGGTGTGGGGATGTCGCGAACCGTTACAACATCCGGAGCCCCATAAGAAGTATAAACCGCAGCCTGCATTGCAAAATGTTTTAAAGAAATATTTATGAAATAAATATACTGATTATTTTACATCGAATAATCAATAATAAATTATGCCTAAGAAGAAAGTTATTGCTCAAGATTTCTTACAAAATTACACCAATCGCAATCGTCGTCGCCACAGCCTGTTGTGAATTCTAGGTTTTTTATGCGCGCATACGTGTCGCGGATCTGTGCTTTAACTATGTCAACTTGGTCTGAGGCAATTGCAAATTTATGTCGCACAAATTCACCGCTCTCGTCTTTTTCAATAAAGTCAACCTCGCCGCTGATCATCTTCCAGGGTTTTGTGCGCTGACTGTCCAGCAATATTTTATAAAACATGATTTGTCGCCAATAATCGCCGCCATCCGGATTTTTTTCGTTTGGCGGAAGTAATTTTTCACGCGCATATTTTACAGCGCCGGTTTTATAATCAACTACATTGACATCTTTTCCTATAAACTCAATTTTATCAAATACGCCGGTGATCGGAATGCCCTCCATTTCCGCATTGCGAATGGGGTATTCCGTAACCACAACTTTATTGAACTGATGAATATGCGTCTGATAATAATCGCTCAAAAGCGTATTACCCAATTCCATGCGATTATTAAATTGTTTTTCGGTAAACGCATCTTCATTCCGCTCCATCTCGTGCATGAAATCGCTGATAAACACTGATTCCGGAGGAAATTGCTGACGCTCATCGGCCCTCATCCGTTCAAACAGCTTGCGCAAAGCATAATGCACGGCATTACCAAAGGCTATGCTATCGTTCTTTGCTCCGGGAACGCCTATAATACGTTCAAAATAATAGCGCAAAGGACAATCTAGGTAAGTATTCAATGCACTCGCACTCATCACAAAATGCTCAACCTTTGAAGCAATAAAATCTTTATCAAATAAATCAATATGCACTTCTTTCGTTGGTGATAATGATGTTAGTTGATATGCCATCATTGTTTCTGCATCGATATTACATTTTTCAACGGAAATGTTTTCACCTGCCAATAATTCAGAAACAAATTGCGAGGCCTCCAATACTTTTCCTTCATTACTTGCAGCTGCATATGAAATATACAGATGTTGTTTTGCTCTTGTCATAGCAACATAGAACAAGCGTCGAAGCGATTCTACTTTGTTTTCCTCTCCGCTCATGGTCAAGGTGTCCGGCATGGCAAACATGCGATTATCTCCGCGCGACTTCTCCCAATTAGATGCATTGCATCCCAATAAAAACACATATTCAAATTCCAAGCCCTTGCTGCTATGTGTTGTAATGAATTGCACTCCGCCTTTTTGTGCAATAGTTTTCTCAATCGACAATTGAATACCATGTGTCTCCATTTGATCAAGCACCTCCATATAATTGCGAATGGTAATGCGCGGGCGATTCATTCCTTCAGCTTTAATATGCTTGAATAAAGTGCTGATTGCCTCTAATAGAAACACTCTGTCGTTGTTCTTAAGAATATACTGCATCAACCCGCTTTCATTCAACACCTTTTCAAACAACATTTGCAGTGTCAGATTAAATGTTTCCTGTATCCAGTGGGTGATATTTTTTTCCAGATTTGTTATTGACTCATGTGCGCGCAATCGTATTTGTCCCAACTTACTTGGGTCAGCCATTACCGTGCGCCAGGTAATTTCCGGGTCGCGACGTGAAGATATCCATGCCGATAATGCCGCTACATCATGTGGATGTATGCCAATAAATGGATAGTGCATGATCTCGAACAACAGATGCTCTGCGCTGTGTGCCGATTGCGCCTCTTCATTTAAATATCGCAACATCGTGAGCATCTGCTGCACAATGGGCACTTCAAGAATATTTATTTTCTTTCTTACCTGATATGGAATTCCCCGTTTTTCGCAAGCAGTTATCAGATCATCAGCATGTTTGTGTCTGTGATATAATATGGCTATTTCTTCCGGATTTACTCCCTGCTTTAGCAGCGTTTCTACTTCACGTAAAATTCCGGCATGCTCTTGAGTGGGGTTTTCGTATTCAATAACTTTAGGCTCATCAATTTTTTGTCGCGACGGGTGTGATGCCGTTAACTGTTTGGTCAAGCCCTCGATCTTATTGATAAGCCGCTCTTGATTTTGTTCTATTACTACTCGCGCAGCATTTAATACCGCCTGATGCGAGCGATAATTATCTGTGAGCACGATCACTTCAACATGCTCCTGATATGCGGTATAGAAATCGAGAATATTTTTTACACGCGCACCTTGAAATTCATAAATACTCTGATCGTCGTCGCCAACGGCAAATACATTCGGCACCTCCCAGAAACTAATTAATAATTGAAGGATTTCATTTTGTGCGCCGTTGGTATCTTGAAATTCATCAACTAAAATATATAGGTAACGCTCCTGATAATTGCGCAACATGTTTTCGCCCACGGCGGATGGGTCGCGAAATGCACGCACTACCCATAAGATCATGTCGCTGTAATCGTAGCGACCGGCTTCTTTCATGCGTGCCTGATATTTTGGAAACAACTGTGCAGCGGCTCTCAGTTTTTCCATGCGTTCCTGTTCTTCTGCAATCTTACTTACTTTCGGATCACCAACTTTAACGCCGGTTTTGTTGTTTACACGTTGGTAAGTGTATTCCGTTCTATTCGGAAGATCGGCAAGATATACATCGATATTATCACTAATGCGCTTTTCATCCCAATCCTCCTCCTTCATCATGCGAAAAAGGTTGTTCAATCGCGCTACTTCATAGCTAAGATCGCCCTTGAGTTTTTTGAGCAGATGGCCTGTAGGAAGTTCTTCTAAAATTGATTCCAATATCATCACATTCTCCAGATCGGTAATGGGCTCTAATTCGCGCTTTCCGAAATAATCGAGATGCGCTTGTATTACATCATTGCAAAAGGCGTGAAATGTATGAATGTGTACGCGATGTGCATCGGCGCCTATGAAGTCGAGCAATCGTTTGCGCATGGCAACTGTGCCCGCATCGGTGTATGTAAGACAGAGAATATTCTCCGGCATCGCATCTGTTTCTGCCAGAATTTTTCCTATTCGAACAGCAAGGATCTGTGTTTTACCTGTTCCCGGGCCGGCTACCACCAACACCGGACCTTCGATATGATCAACAGCTTTGCGCTGTGCGTCGTTAAGCTGTGCATAGGCTTCGGCGAAGGATTTGTCTTGTCGGGCAGTACTTTCCATGGTATTCATGTAGCTTTGCAGGCGAATTTCACATCAACTCAACGCATCATTGCAAATGATAAAATTAAGAATCGCTGTGGTTGCCGGTCTGATGATCGCTGCACTATTTTCAACTTCCTGCAACAAATCGTCATCAGGCGATAAAGATAATCAAAGCGCCGACACCATTGTCGCTGCAAGCAATGATACCGCCATTGCAATCAACCTCGAAAGCCCTGTAGCAGATGAGCGTGTTTTACTTCGCTTTATGCCTGAAGAAGGAAAGACGATTTATATCGAAAACAACACAACATTTGCTTCTGACGAATCGGTTGATACCATGCGAATTAAGGCAAATTCAACTAAGTATGTGAAAGCAAAGCTCGTTGTAAAGGGCAAAGAAAAAGAGGGCTATGCTATTGATCTCACGCTGGTTGATGTGCACAAAACGGTAAAAGACGATTCGGGCACCATTAATTATCAGTACAACAAACCGATGACGAATCCGGAAGACGAAATGGATAGAAAGGTTGAAGACTGTATGGTGAATAGCACCCTCACCCTCATAATGACAGAGCAGGGTGAAAACATCGATGTGCGTGGTTATGAGGCTATCATTAAAAAGGTAAAAGCAATAGTTGGTGCACAGGTGCCCGATCAATATATCGCAGCAAACATCGGCTCACCAACCGACAACCTTGAATATTTTTTCATTTCCTATCCCGACAGCGCCGTGAAAATCGGGGATACCTGGGATGTGGAAGTCCCATCAGTAATGCAGGGTGTGCCCATAACACTAAAAACCGTTTTCGCCCTAGCCGACCGTCGCGACGGGATAGCATATATCAATTTCAACACGGTTGCCAGCGTCGACAAATCGAAACTGCCGCCTGAAATGGCTGCTGAGGTGGACAAGATACACTTCAACGCCGGAGTCAAAGGAACGGGCGAGATCTTCGAAAATACCGGCTGGCCAAGGTTGATGAAATTTACCCAGTACCTCGACGTGAGCGACTCCTACCAGGGTCATGCTACCAGTTCCAAACAAACAGGCGTTTCTACAATCCGCATCGTGCAGCAATGACCATGCACCGACATCTGGTCCTGGCGGCGGTTGTCACGTTGCCCGGTTTAGGTGGCTTGGGTTTGGGGTTGATGTACTTTTTTCATCCCGACGAAATTGCCCGTCTCACTAGCGTTTCAGGGCAAGAATTGGGGTTTCAGTTGCTTTTGGGCACGGGATTTGCGGCTGTTTCACTGGCAGCCCTCCTGGGGGTGCTTAAACTGGCTTTGCTAAAACCGGTTGTATCGTTTTTTGCCCAATTGCTCAATCAATACGCTATCTCAGTACCGGTGATCCTGATTTTGTCGTTATGTGCCGGCGTCGGGGAAGAGTTGTTATTCAGAGGCGCCATTCAGCCCTGGCTGGGAATTTGGTTCACTGCCTTTATTTTCATCCTGCTTCATGGCTACCTCAACCCGCTAAACCGCCCGCTAATGTTTTATGGCACGATATTGTTGGTGGTAAGTGCCGGATTCGGATACCTGTGTTTGCATACGGGACTCTATGCCGCTATGACAGCACACACCGTGATTGATATTGCATTGATGATGCATTTGCGAAAGGTTGCCAAACAAAGCTGATGTGAAAATTGGAAAGGCGATGCATCTTATGGTTACATAAGACTTGACTTTATTACATTTATAGAATAAGAGAAATAATTATGGAAGGGAAAAAATGGATAGTGGCCGGAGCAATTGTAGCGGTTGCGGCTATGACAGGATTACTTGCAGCGGTAATGACACCAACAAAAACATGGGCGGGATATGACGATGCCTGGAAAGCGGTTGACTCGTTGGACCGGATTAGCATGCCTGAGAGTGCATTGAAATTGGTGAATGAAATTTATGATCACGCCAAAGCCGAAAATATTAGTCCTCAAATAATTAAGTCTTTGATTTATCGTGGGAAATACACCAACATGCTGGAAGAAGATGGCGAGGAAAAAGCAATTGCATTGTTTGAAAAAGAAATAGCCATTTCTGATGGCGTAACAAAAGCGGTATTGCAAAGCCTGACAGCAAATTTGTACTGGCAATATTATTCTAATAACCGCTGGCAAATTTCACAACGCACACAAACAGAAGAGTTATTGAGCAACGATATTGCTACTTGGGATATTAAAGCGCTGCTCAACAAAACAAATGAGCTGTACAATGCATCATTGTCGCAGCGCGAATTATTAAAAAAAACACCTTCAACCTTATATGTTGAAATTCTTTTGAAAGGAAATGCATATGGTCAGTTTTTACGCCCCACCATGTTCGACCTGCTGGGTAATGAGGCGTTGAGTTTTTATATGAATAGCGAAAGCACATTAGACAAGCCAGCCTATGCGGTGAATATCGCCAACCCAATTTTGCTGGAATCTGCGAAACAATTTTCTGGATATAGTTTCAACGCAGCTGACAGTGTTATCACACAATTGCCCGCGGTGCGCATTTTGCAAGAGCTTACAACAGCACATTTATACGACCCATATCCGGATGCATTGATCGATCTTAATCTGAGCAGATATTTGTATGCTAAAAACATACTGTCGATTGCTAATGTCGACAGTTTATATTTGCAAGCACTTGAGCGCGACGAAAAACAGTATGCCCGCGATAGCTCCTCAGCAAGAATTTCGCTTGCCATTGCTACCTGGCATATGGGGAAAAGATATCAGTACCAACCTTTGGAAGGCGATGCTTATAAATGGGAATTGCGCACAGCTGAAACGTACTTGAATAAGGCAATTGCTGCATTTCCTAAAAGTTACGGCGGCATATTATGTAAACTGGAATTAAATGAGCTTGTTCGCAAGCGATTGGAAGAATTAAATATCGAGCAGGAACAAATTCCCGGAGCACCTATATTGGCATCAATTAAGTATACCAATGTAGATAAGATTCATCTGCAATTACTCAAAGCGTCTGCTAACGAGATTGTATCGATATCCTCAATGGATTATAGCGACAGAAAAGCGGCGCTGAAGAAACTTGTTGTAGAACGTTCATGGACGCAAAATTTAATTGTTGATGGCGACCTTCAAAGCCATAGAGTAGAATTTAAAATTGACGCACTTGGTCTTGGTTCATATTTTCTGCTTGCCTCTGCCAATGATAACTGGATGAGCGATTCTGCAGATGTGTATATCCGTGATATATGGGTAACAAATATGGCATACATCGCCGAATCCGGCAATGGTGATGAAAGCGATTACAAGCGATTTTATGTTGTCGACAGAACAAGCGGATTGCCGATGAAAGGTGTTAATGTTACCACGTTCCGCAACGACTATGATTATAGCACACATAAATATAAAGAGAGTGAGTTACAGAAATTTGTGACCGATGGCAATGGGATGTTTGAATTGCGTGATCCGATAATCAGGAACACTTATTCATTTGGATTCACTTTGCAGAATGGAAAAGACATATTGAAAACAAATAAGCTGTTTAGCATTGCGAAATCACAAACACAGCCTGATCGAGAAATTCAACATACCATTTTGTTTACCGACAGGGCAATTTATCGTCCGGGACAGACGGTTTATTTTAAAGGTATCATGTACAGCGAAACAGCATTTGGCCGTACAAAAGAAGTACTTAAGAATCATAAAACCACTGTTCGTTTTTTTGATGTAAATTATCAGGAAGTAGGGAACCTTGAATTGGTGTCAAATGATTTTGGTTCATTTTCGGGAAGCTTTACAGCGCCTGCGAGCGGATTGACCGGACAAATGCAAATTTCAAATGAAACCGGAGCGGTGTATTTTTCTGTGGAGGAATATAAGCGCCCGACATTTTATGTTGAATTAGAAGACCTGAAAGGAGATTATATACTTAATGACACCATTTCCGTAAACGGAACAGCAACGGCGTATAGCGGCGCAGTAATTGATAATGCGCAAATACAGTATCGCGTGGTAAGAAGTGTTCATATGCCATATTGGTATGGCGATTATTATTTCAGGAAATCATATCCTGTAAGTAATGCTGATCAGGAAATTGTTTCAGGTGTAAGTGCAACAGATGCTGAAGGAAAATTTGTAATACCGTTTGTAGCTAAATCGCAGGTAGAAAACGTTTCGGGATTGCAATATACCTATACTGTTTATGTTGATGTGACCGATGTTTCCGGAGAAACGCGCAGTAGTCAAACAAATGTGACTGTGGGAAAAATAAACCTGCAGTTGAGAGCAGATGTTAAAGATGCATATCCTGTTAACAGTGACATAGCAATAAAAATAACTACCCATAACTTGAATGGACAGCCGCTTCCTGCTACCGGAAAAGTAACAATATTTGCCATTGACGCACCGAAACGTTTGATGCGATATCGCCTTTGGGATACACCGGATTTGCATTTGATGAGTGAAGCCGACTTTATTAAACAATTTCCTCGCGATCAGTATGCCACCGAGTTGGATGCCGCAAGTTGGAAAACAGGAGACGCTTTGGCATCTGACACATGGAATACAAAGGAGAATGATTCGGTATTACTTCCAACACAAGGCCTTAAACAAGGCGTTTATCGCGTAGTTTTTGAAGCGCTCGACAAGTCCGGTGAAACAGTGCGCAGCGAACACACTATCAATTTGTTGAATGATGGCTCTTATGCCGCTTACCCCGAGTATTTTCATTCAGTGAAAAGCGAAAACTCCGTAGAGCCCGGAAATAGCGCTATTGTGCAAGTGGGAAGCTCAACATCAGGATCTAAAGCTTTGGTGCTGATCAAAAGATATCATCAACCTACAAAAGCACAATGGGTTTCCATGATGGAAGTTGCCGGAAAAAAATCCGGCGTATCTATGATGGACCTTGAAATTCCGGTTTCAGAAACTGACAGAGGTGGCATTGGCGTTCAGGTAATGATGATAAAAGATGGCCGTGAATTTTCTAAAGTATATAATATTACGGTTCCTTGGACGAACAAACAGTTACAAGTGAAACTTGAAACCTTCAGAGATAAATTGCAACCGGGTGCTAAGGAAACATGGAAAATACAAGTAAGTGGTGAAAAGAGCGACATGGTGAGTGCCGAATTATTGGCATCTATGTACGACGCATCATTGGATGCCTTCAGAACAAATTATTGGGGCGATGTTTATTATCCTGCTAATTATTTGTATACCTCGCTTTCCGCTGAGGCGATGGGACAATCATACGGATGGCAGCATAATGGATATTTCAACTATTACGCCACTTATCCTACAATAGAATACAATCAATTGAATTGGTTTGGATTTTCTTTAGGAAGGGATTATAGGTATTTCTATGGAAATTCAGAGGGCATGATTGATCAACGTGTTGTTCTTGGAAACGTAAGCATTAGCAATAATTATAAGGCGAATGCACCTTTAGAAAAACAGGAGGATACCCTTGTTGATAAAATGAATGACGGCGATGGAAGAAGTGAAATGAAAAAAGGGTTTGCCATAGATTATCTGGGCAATGAACCAGATGCGGCGCCGATCACCAAAGTTCCTGTGCGCACAAATTTCAGCGAAACAGCTTTTTTCTTTCCTCAACTGGAGACCGACAGCCTGGGAAATGTCAGCTTTTCATTCACCATGCCGGATGCGCTTACAACATGGAAGTTCATGGCATATGCACATACGAAAGACTTGCAAACAGGTTCTGCCATGGCATCGGTGATCACACAAAAGGAATTGATGATACAGGCGAATATGCCAAGATTTTTACGCGAAGGAGATCACATTACGCTTGCTGCCAAGATTTCAAATCTCACCGATAAAGACATCAGCGGTTCCGCGCAATTGGAACTATTTAATGCCGTTAACATGCAACCGGTGAACGCGGTGTTTGAAAATAAACAAGCAACGGTATCGTTCACCGCATCGGCAAAAGGCAGCACATCTGTTCAATGGGAAGTGCATGTTCCTGAAGGAATAGACGCCATCGTATATCGCGTTAAAGCCGGAAACGAGACGTTTAGTGATGGGGAAGAAAATGGTTTGCCGGTATTGACAAACAAAATTCTGGTTACCGAATCTATTCCTTTATGGGTGCGCGGTGGCGATAGCAAATCATTTGTATTCGACAAGTTGTTGAAATCAGGTAACAGCAGTACACTTCGCAATCAAAACGTGACATTGGAATATACCTCAAATCCGGCCTGGTATGCAGTGCAGGCGTTGCCTTATATGATGGAATATCCATACGAATGTGCCGAGCAGGTATTCAGCCGCTTTTATGCCAATAGTATTGCGGCGCATATTGTGAACAGTGACCCTGAAATCAAACGTGTTTTCGATAGCTGGAAGAAAAATCCAAGCTCATTGGTTTCCAATCTGGAAAAAAATGAGGAATTAAAATCACTGATGCTTGAAGAAACGCCATGGGTGTTGCAGGCGCAAAATGAAACTGAAAGGAAAAAACGTGTAGCACTGCTTTTTGATGTAAATAAAATGCAGTCGGAGCAACGGGCTGCCTTGCAAAAATTGCAAAAAATGCAACTGCCGGATGGCGCCTGGCCTTGGTTTAGCGGATATAAAGATGACCCATATATCACGCAATATATTGTAACAGGACTTGCACATCTGGAGCGACTTTCGGCAACAGAATATAATACTGCCGGCGAGGTAGATGCTATGTTGCGATCTGCTATGCCTTATTGTTCTGCAAACATGTATGAGACATATACCAGACTTGAGAAAAACAAGGTCGAGAAATCCTCTTATGTTCCTGATAACCTGATATTACAATATTTATATGCGGCAAGTTATTTTGATGAAAAAAGATTTCCACTCACTAAAAATGAGGCTGAAGCAAAAGCATATTTTATTGCTCAGATAAAAACTTATTGGACAAGTTATTCGCTTTATCAGAAAGGCATGATTGCCATAATATTGAATCGCAACGACCAGGTTAAAACAGCGCAGCAAATTGTGGCTTCGTTGAAAGAAAACAGTATTAAATCGGAGGAGATGGGGATGTATTGGAAATCGAATATTGCGGGATATTATTGGTATCAGGCACCTATCGAAACACAAGCCTTAATGATTGAAGTGTTTGCTGAAGTGGCGAATGATAAAAATGCAGTGGATGCTTTGCAAATCTGGTTATTGCGCCAGAAACAAACAACAGACTGGAAAACGACACGCGCCACTGCCGAAGCTTGTTATGCCTTGTTGTCGAGAGGACTAAATTTATTGGCAAATACCGAGCTGGCAAATATTACCATTGGCAACCTGCAAGTAAAACCGGAGCAAACGGAATTGGGAACAGGTTATTTTAAATCAACATGGTTGGGCACGAATATTAATCCTGCCATGGGAAATATTACTATTACGCCACCTGCAAATAATTTATTGAGTTATGGGGCGATGTATTGGCAATATTTTGAAGAAATGGACAAAGTAACTTCAGCAGAAACAAACCTGAAGCTGAAAAAGCAATTGTTTCTGGAAGTCAATTCCGCTTCGGGTCCGGTATTGCGTGCGGTTGATGAAAAAACGGAATTGCATATTGGAGACAAAGTAATTGTCCGAATCGAATTAAAAAGCGATCGCGATATGGAATATGTGCACATGAAGGATATGCGGGCAAGTGGTTTTGAACCAACTAATGTAATTAGTTCATATAAATGGCAAGACGGACTTGGATATTATGAAGCAACGGGCGATGCAAGCACTAACTTCTTTATATCTTATTTACGCAAAGGAACATATGTGTTTGAATATCCTGTTCGCGTTAGCCATAAAGGAAGCATGAGTAATGGTATCACAAGCATTCAGTGCATGTATGCCCCTGAATTCAGCAGCCATAGTGAAGGAAGTCGCGTTACTGTGAAATAATTATTGCTTGCGCAACAAGGTGCATTTTAATTTGAATCGTTCTACAACACCTTCGGTATTAAATAATTCGGCATAAATAATGTAAATGCCGGAATTGGCTTTACTGCCATCGTCAGTAACGCCATCCCAGGTTATAAAACCCTCGCGACTTAGCAGTTCATTTGTTGTGAGGGTTTTTATTTTTCTGCCCTGAGCATCAAATAATGTAAATGCGCCTGTGAAGCCTTCCGACTCTGTGAGATACGTGATTACTAACAAATCGTGATAACCATCGCCATCAGGAGTAAATACCGGATATTCTACACCAATTGTTGCCTGTGCGTGAATTTCGCCGAACATGGAGTTTTGATAACCGGGTGTGCCGTAATGCACATCAGATGCGGCGCTGTGCCAGTTGTTTTCATCTTGCGTTGCAAAGGCATAATTCACCCGCTCAAGCGATACGCCATTTTCATCATCCAGCAAGGCATAGTGCCAATCGTCGAAATAATGCAGGTGATCTATTTCGTTCAAAGTAGCATCATATAACACTACAATTCCTTCATTGTCGTTATAGCCTGGAAGGTTATTGTTCTTAACAAAATTTCCGGTGTCAACAGTGAAATATTGTGCCAAAACCTGCTCGATATCAGAAGTGACACAAATGTAATTTCCGGGGAATAATAATTGACCATCAGAAGTTACATACGCAAATTCATCGATAACTGTTGAGTCGAGCAATTCTAACTCAGCTATGATCAGTGTACTAAGGTCTATGATTTTATTGGAGCGATTATATAATTCAACATAATCAACGCCATTGGTAACCGGATTAAACAATATTTCGTTGATTACAATATCGCCGGCGGAAACGGGTTCGGGGATGCCGAACGTAATTGTATTAAACAAAAGAATATCATTTCCACTGCAATCGGCTGCGTGCATTACTGTGCAAGTGTAGATAACACCACCCGACAAGGGACTGCTTAACACAACGCCAATTTTTGCATCATTGTCAGGGTTTAGAATAATTGCGGCAATGGCAATCGACGCACCGGTTTCATCGGTGATCTGAATATCGGCAGTGATTATGTTTTCACCAATAACAGCTTCGCTGAAAGTAAGCGTAAGGGTATCGAGTGTTTGCGGAAAAACTTCAAGCAAGGCAGGCGCGACGAGATCGGGATTGCTGCCGAAAACGGAGTTTTGTGCTCCGGGTGTACCACCTTCAACAGCATCTGATGCTATCCAGTTTTCAATTCCCTGACATGGATTTGCCGGGTCTATCATTTCAAGCGTCCAGCCGCCATCAGCCTTAATTGCATTTTGGTACCAATCGGAAGTATAGGTAACGCGATGAATTTCAATTCCGTTTTGATCGGAAAGCATCATGTCATCGCCGTCATTATTCAGTGATGGAAATCCGGCAACAGGAAGCACATTACTATAGGCTAAAAAGCTTGAAATATCGCCATCATCACACAAAATAACATATCCGTGGGCAGGAAGTATATAGGATGTAAATGGATCGCTTGGACCGGATGCATCGCTTAGCGTAAATCCGGTGATGTCGATATCTACATCAGTGGTATTATATAATTCTAAAAATTCATCTTCGGGCAAAGCAACAGGCGGTGAAGGGTCTGCCATTAATTCATTGATGACAATATCATATAATTGAGTAGTGTAAACAGAAAAATTAGCGGTAGCGCCACTCGTGATATTTCCGGCATCATCGGTAACACCATTTACGGCAAGTGTAAGTGTAATGCCTTCGGGAAATTCTGATAAAAAGGTAAGTGTAACTTTAGAATTATCAATTACATCGCGCGTAGCGTCAATTGGGCTTCCTACGCCACCTGTTACGGTATAATTGGATTCGGTTTCTGCAGTTACCAGTGTTATGTTTTCTGTGAAGTCGACAAGTAATTGTGTAGATGATAATACGGTTACCGATTGAATTGCGGGAGCAGTAACATCTATATATAGCGGGTCGATTGAGAAATCATCAAAATAAAAAAGCGTACAGCGCGTAGAGGTATATCTGCATTCTATGCCCGCATAATTTCCTCCGTTGTAGGTATCGTCAATATCTGTTCCTTCCAACACATAATCTGTTCCGCCATCCGCATCAACATATAATTGCCATTCGGCATCAGCGGTTCTAACAACCTTTACACCAACTACAGGAGAAAATGCAACCGGAGAAGTTCCTGTAATCACCACACTTGCAGAGGCACCATTGCTGCGCCATAGTTTTACAACATCGCCGGTGCCGTCTTCGCCAACGCGAACAAAATATCCGTAAACATCTCCGCTTAAATCGGCAATATCACTTTGCAGGAAAACGCGGGTATGATTTGAATTAGACGGATCGAAATCGAGATGCACCTGAAACGACCATACGGCAGAGTCGAGGGTAGGCAAAGCCTGGCTGATATAATGATCGCCACCTGCAGCGCAATCGCCATTTAGTTGCAGCTCTCCGGTGCCATTGGCAATAAAATATTCGGGTGTTCCGCCCCAATCGGAAATGTCGGCATCATTAAAATCATCAAAAAATGATTGTGCTTGCCCAACTGCACAGGCCAGCATCACCAAACACAGTGTGTATATCGACTTCATGGCAAATAAAGACCCGAAAGTTACATAAATGGCTTGAAAAAGCCGGATTCGTTAAATTGATGCCCCGGATGCAGAAAATCTTTATAGGAATAGAGGGCAACCTGAAACGGGCATTTATCTTTGTGCCATGAAGATTGCCGTAGTTGGTGCCACGGGCCTGGTAGGGCAGATGATGCGCCGAATTCTGGAAGAAAGAAACTTTCCTGTTACCGAAATGATACCGGTTGCAACCGAGCGCTCCGTGGGCAAGAAAGTGAAATTCAGGGGTGAAGATGTGGAAGTTGTAGGCATGGAAACTGCTATTGCCATGCGTCCGCAAATTGCCCTCTTTAGCGCCGGAGGTAATACTTCATTGGAGTGGGCGCCGAAATTTGAGGAAGTTGGCTGCTGGGTGATTGACAATTCAAGTGCCTGGCGCATGGATCCAACCTGTGCATTAGTGGTTCCTGAAATTAATGCGCATGATATTGTTAAATATGGCAGAAAAATAATTGCCAACCCGAATTGTTCTACCATTCAAATGGTAATGGCACTGAATCCATTGCACAAATTATATAGCATAAAACGCATCGTTGTAAGCACTTATCAATCTGTTAGCGGATCCGGAGCAAAAGGGGTGATGCAGCTGTATAACGAAAGGAGCAGTGGATGTCGCGTTGCCGAAAATCCGGCATATCCGCATCAGATAGATAAAAATGTGATTCCTCAGGTAGATGTTTTTATGGAAAACGGCTACACGAAAGAGGAGATGAAAATGCACAATGAAACAAGAAAGATTATTGGCTCAGATAATATCATGGTTTCTGCAACAACGGTGCGTGTACCGGTTTCGGGCGGACATAGTGAAAGCGTGAATGTTGAATTTGAACGCGATTTTTCAATAGATGAAGTTATCACTACGTTGCAACAAACTGAAGGTGTAGTGGTGGAAGACGATCTTGCAAACAATGTTTATCCTATGCCAATTAATGCTGAAGGAAAGGATGAAGTGTTTGTGGGAAGAATACGCCGCGATTATACACAAGCAAACACATTAAACTTCTGGGTGGTATCGGATAATCTTCGAAAAGGCGCAGCAACCAATGCCGTACAAATTGCGGAATATCTGATTTCTTCGGGTATTGTTAAAGATTAATTTCAACTGATCTTCAGATCATGCACGGTAATGTCGATCAATACCGGTGCTTTCATGGCTTTTCCTGTTTTAGTGCGTGGCGTTACAATTCTTCTCGATGCAAATGTGATGCCGTTTTTTGTTTGATGTTCATGTATTACATGTGCAGCAGTGGCAAGTCCGGAAATAACTTCGGCGGTGTAATCGTGTTGTTTTAATAAGCCTGTTGTTGTGTCGAATGTGAATTGTTGTTCTTTGCAATGTGTTGGGATGTGGTCGGGAAAAATGGCATGTAAAACACCGTATTTAGTTTCTATCCATTTAATATCATCGCGCAGCAATAATTTCGGAAGGGTGAAATAATTCCAGAAAGCATAATTCGCAAAATAACCCATATCGAGATCATCCCAATACAATAATCTCCTGCCGTATGGGAAATAATGTTTCGCCCCGGATCTGAATTTAGAAATTTCGCCGGTGAGGTCTTCAAGGTGCACGTCGTCGCCATCTAATACTGCCACCACACCAAGGTCGCTTCCAATAGGTGTAAGTTGTGAAAATGGATGTTCGGCATCTAATTTGATATGCACATGATCGAAAAACGGACGCCACTTTAAGCGAAATGCCCATCCGCGGACACTCACTTCGGCCTCAATATTTTTCGCTTCCTTCCAAAAGGTTTCGCCACCATAAGCTAATATGGCGGAAGCGGCTGTTGCACTCAGCATCAGGCTCTCGGCTTAGTAAAATAATGAGAAATATATGCCGCTCCGAATGCCTCCACAAGGCTCCATGGAATGGCAAAAATCAAGATTCCCGTTGGCAGTACACCCATATTGCCTATCACCACCCACATCAATACAAATCCAACCAACCACGACAATAGTGTTGTGTCGCGCAACGAAAATCGTTTCGATATGATGAGAATAGCGACAGCAAATAATAAAGACCAAATACCCCAAACCGCACCGTTGACAGGCTCCGCAGGAAAGGTGATGCCCAGGTTGTTATAATGATCGGTCCAATAATTTTGTAATACAAGCTGATTCCTGATAAACTCATTAACACTGATCCAAACAGTGCTAAGCAAAACAGGAACAATCGTTTTTTTTACTGTAGACATGTTGCAAATTAATGGTGAGGAGATGTTTTATGGAAATTAGAGGCTAAACTAATAATTCCTGCGCTTTCAATATGTTAACAAATGCAAATCAATTGTCAATAGTATTTCACTTTATAACAAAAAATGACAGAGCAAAATATGCCCAAACCCAATTAATTGATGATGCTAATTTGCGGATAACCTAAAAAGGCATTGCTGTGCAAATCGAAGGCCGTAATAATGGGGATTGTACCCTTTTTGGTAAAGGGCAAGCCATTTGGAGATAGTACATAGGGAACTTCGATCGATTTTGTGACATCCTCGGAAGAAACACGTCTTTCTGTTTCGACAAAAATGACGCTACCCACAATTCGATAGTTTTTAATAAATGAGAAATTCTCATTAACCACTTCCTGCCATTCTTGACTTTTCCAACTGCGAATAAATTGACCGGATGTGAGTTGATATAGCGATAAAAATGATTTCAGAAGTAATGTATCAAATTCGTAAATAACAAGGCTAAGTGTATCGTTTTTTAACGACAAATATGGTTTAATATATTCATCTACATATTGAATGCTATCGGTCAGTGAGTTGTTGTAATGTATGTAGATTTTATTGTGAAAGGCGGTATGGCAATCATAGAAAGATTGGCTGTACAGTTGCCAATATGCAATGTAGGGATCGGCATAAAATGTACAGTGTTGAAAGCGGTCGCTTTGATGTTTAAATAAAGGCTGCTCGATTTTGCTGTCATTTATTCCTACAGAGACAATAGTTCCTGCGGCATATTTTACTTTTTCATGCTTGAATTTCGTTGTGCGATAAAATACACTTGTATCATTTTGGCCTATCTCATATCCGAATGGCACATCTTTTATGTAAATGGCGTTCTCTTCAGCATGATAAATATATAATCGATTATTGTGTTTTTTGTCATGTGTAAAATAAAGAGTAAGCGCCCCTTGTGGTGTTACCAAGCTTGATTCCAACACGCCTTCGCCCATATTAGGCAAGGTATCTTTACTGAATGCGGTTTCAATAAAACTTTTGGCCTCAGGATAGTTTGCATATCGCGTATGCAAAACAGAGCGACTTGTGCCAAGGGTGTCGGTAATATGCTTCCGGGTAAGATCGGCATTCATGCGCATTGTTAATTGAATTCCTGCGCTGTCGATTGTGTAATTGGATATTAAATCGAGATTGAAGTCGGGATATAAATAGTCGGCAATTGCTTCGCGTTTATACACGGGATCACATTGGGCGTTTAAATTGAAACTCCACGGTAGAAATAAGCTTATAAGCAGCAAGCGCATCGATAAAAAACGTGGATTGTAGCCAATTATTTTTTCGGCCACCACGGAAAGAAAGGAGATGTGTTCTTTTTGTATAAAGAATAAGCATCATTGCCTTCATATCTTTTCTCCAACATGGTGATACCGCTAACGCGAAGCAATAAAAATGTAATCAGTATTGGCCCTAAAACGGAAATATACCAAAGTCCGGAACCTATGCTCACAAGAAATATTCCCCACCAAACACATACTTCACCGAAATAATTGGGGTGACGCGAAAAGTACCACAAACCCTTATTCATTACCTGTCCTTTATTGGCAGGATTCTTTTTAAATCGGAATAATTGATAATCGGCAGTGCTTTCAAAGGCAAACCCTATAAACCACAGAATCAACCCAACAACGTTTAAGCAGCTGAATCCCTCCTCGTGATGCGCCAGTACATTTATTACCGGTAATGAAATCACAAAACACAATACCGCTTGCAAAAGAAATACTTTGAAATAACTGATCCACCAGGTGTTTTCTTTCCATTCGTTTCTAAATGCGGTATATCTGGGGTCTTCCGGCTTGCCTTTACTGCGGATGAAAATATGTGCCGACAAGCGCAATCCCCATATGGTAACCAGATACACTACTGCAAATTGTCGCAACTGCGCCTCCTCCAATCTGAAGAACCAATGGTGGGCAATGGCTAGAAATCCCAGGCCCCAAAATCCGTCAACCACACTCATGTCGCGCTTGTACAAGCTAAACAACCATGCGCCGGTCATAAAAAGCATGGCTATACATAAGGAAGTGAGTAATGTGGTAATCATAGCCTGTATTTCATTCAAATATACGTCCTGAATATGCAAATAACCGCCATTCAATAAAAATGTTTAACCATCGTAAACTTTTTGGGAACTTTGGCGTTAAAATGTATGTATATACATACAAATTTGATAAAATCAATGAAGAAGAATACATCTATTGCCCTCTTAGGAGCGGTATTATTGAGCGTTTCGGCATGTAAGAACGCTCCGGACAGCGATGAAGCCTTAACCGGCGACGCACAGGAAGTGACATTGACAGAGGGGTCTACCTCAGTAAACATAAATCCCGCAACGAGTTCGCTCGAATGGATAGGGACTAAGATGTCGACTTACCACAATGGCACAGTAGCAATCAAATCGGGTACTTTATTGTTAAAGGATGGCGTAATCACCGGTGGTAACTTCGTAATAGATATGCCCACCTTGAAATCTGTGAAAGACGATGATATGACCAATGGCAAGCTTACAGGCCATTTGCAATCGCCTGATTTCTTTGATGTTGCAAAATTTCCGGAAGCAAAATTGGAGATCACTTCTGTGAAACCAAATACAACAGGAGCATCAACTGGAGGAGATCAACCTGAGATCAATGAATATACGGTAGCGGATCCAAACTACATGATATCCGCCAATCTTACTATTAAAGATGTAACTAAGAATATTGAATTCCCTGCCAAGGTAACAGTGAACAATTCAGGCGTTTCAGCTGTTGCTAAATTTAATATCGATCGCAAACAATGGGGTATTGTTTATAAGGGTATGCCTGATGACCTTATACAGGATTTAATATGGTTTGGTGTTTCAATTAAAGCTGATGCTCCCGTAAATACCACATCGTTATAATTCGAAAAATAAATTTTTAGCTGAACGGCTAAACAGAAATATAATTAGAGTAGTGGTTGTTTTTTATAGCCGGGAAGAATTGTTTCTTTCCGGCTTTTTTTAATCTATTTGGGAAGAAGAAGTAGTAGTACTGTTAACCGGAGGTTTATGAGGAGGATGCGGGTTCCAGCCGAGTGTGAGCAACAAAATAAAATATCCAATTACATACCCTACAATTACATACCAACCATTTTTCACCCAGCTGCCTACAGAGCGCGCCTCAGGATACATATTTGAAATGGCAACGCCTGCCGACGATCCGAACCACACCATACTGCCACCAAATCCAACGGCATAGGCTAAAAATCCCCAATCATAACCACCCTGATCCAATGCCAGTTTTGTAAGTGGAATATTATCAAAAACGCTGGAAACAAATCCCAAGACCATAGTTGTTTGCCAGGTGGCATCAGGAAGCGCATCAACAGGCATCATAGAAGCGATTAATACCAGACTCAACAGGAAAATTGAGCCGGGAATGGCCTTCTGAAGCTCATTCCAATCAATTTTAGTAATAAGCGCACCAAGAATTATAGCAATCCAAACACCTGCTGCCGGAAAATCGAGGATGAAATTTGCAGCTATGGCGCCTCCTAAAATACAAATACAAACAAATAATTTTTTCAGATCTATTTTAGGTGGATCGTAGCTTCCCTTCAGCATGGGATGGTATTTGTCTTGCAATAATGCTCCAAAAACACCGAAGAAAAGAAATGCAGGTATGGCTGCCATATAGGCATGAATCACATTCCTCGGGTCAACACCATCTATCCACATCATAGTTGTTGTGGTGTCGCCAAGCACCGATCCACTTCCACCTCCATTACTGGCGGCAACTATAGCGGCAAGATATCCGATGTGCACTTTTCCCCTAAATACTACATGCGCAATACTTCCGCCTATCAAAGCAGCAGCAATATTGTCGAGAAAGCTGCTTAAAACGAAAACAAAACAAAGCAGAATAAATGGTCCACGCCAATCGTGAGGTAAAAATTTGGGAATGCGTTTCGGAATATGTGAGTCTTCAAACAGTTTGGCTAGTATGGCAAAGCCCAGCAACAACCCTAACAGATTGAGCATGATCTCCCATTCGTGCCCCAAATGCTCAATAACATGAAAATTGAGGACGAAAATTTTATAGACAAGAACCGCCGCAAGCCCACTGAGAGCGATTTTTAGCGTGTATTTATGAAAGAGGGCGATTCCGAGCAGTGTCAATCCGAATAGAATGAACTCATACGGCACTCCGGCAAATGTGGGACCATTGGAAGTTGTGCCGGCATATGTGCTTAAAGGAACGATCGTCAAAAGCACGCTAAGAAGAAGTATTTTCTGCTTCATAGAGGTGAAGGTATTGAAAATAGTGGCTATCAAGCAAGGTGCTAAAGGTATAAATGAGTGAATTGTATGCAGAAATACACACAGAGGATGTTTTTACACAATCCGTCAAAGAAAGTTATGGTCAGATAAGTTATTTTTGTGACAACCACCGGCAGCATGTCAGGCAATCTGAATACATTTTTGCAAAAAGCAGAACAAAAAGCTTTTGATGCTGAACACAAAAGAAAATTGTTGTTCAATATCGGCAAGTACAATGCTACTGTTGTTCAGGGTAAAAAGCAATATGCCGATCTGGAGCATGTGCGGAAAAAAGTAAAAAACCTCAAGTGGAAGGTGATGGAGAATCTCGATAAATATCTTATCGAGTTTGAATCAAATTTCACCGCAAACGGAGGTAAAGTAATCTGGGCCAACGATGAAAAAGAAGCGCAACAGGAAATTCTCAAAATCCTGAAGAAAAAAGAAGCGCGCATGGCGGTGAAGGCAAAAAGCATGGCAACCGAAGAGATTCATCTTAACAGTTTCCTGGCCGAACATGGAATTGAAAGTGTAGAAACAGATCTTGGAGAATATATTCAGCAATTAGATGGGGAAGCGCCCTATCATATCGTTACGCCGGCAATGCACAAAAGCAAAGATGATGTAGCGAAATTATTTAATGAAAAACTTGGCACCAGCCTCGACCTAACTGCTCAGGAATTAACACTGGTTGCCCGCAGAAATTTGCGCGAAAAATATGTGAAGGCCGATGTGGGTTTTAGTGGCGCCAATTTTATTCTTCCTGATATCGGGGGTATAGCTGTTACCGAAAATGAAGGCAATGGCCGACTCAGCACCAGTTTTCCGAAAACACATATCGTAGTTGTGGGCATTGAAAAAATGCTGACAGGCGTTAATGACCTTGCGTTATTGTGGCCGCTATTGGCAACTTATGGTACAGGGCAAAAAGTAACAGTGTATAATACCATTTTCACCGGACCCAAAAAAGAAGTTGAAGCTGACGGGCCGGAAGAAATGTATGTTATTTTACTCGATAACGGACGAAGTAAATTACTTGCCGAAGAAAAGCAACGTGAAGCATTGTATTGCATTCGCTGTGGATCTTGTTTGAATGCTTGCCCTGTTTATAAAAACATCGGCGGGCATACATATGGTGCTACTTATTCGGGACCAATAGGTTCTATTATTACCCCGCATTTCAAGGGTATGGAAGAATTCAGACACCTGAGCAATGCAAGTTCTCTATGTGGTAATTGCACAGAAGTATGTCCTGTTCATATCGATCTCCACACTTTATTACTGTATAACAGAAATGAAGCAGTGGAAGAAGGTCATGGTACTTTCAGCGAGAAAATGGCCTGGAAAATGTGGCGTCGTTCTATGTTGAACAGAAAATCGATGGATAAGCCATCGCCGGCAATAAAAAATATGGGTGTGAATATGCTTTTCAAAAACTCTTGGGGAAAGCGCCGCGCAATGTTCAAGTTTGCCCCGAAATCGTTTAATAAAATGTGGGTTGAAAAAAATCCACCCGAAGATCGCTGATCAGGCTGCTATCATTGGTACTATGCGATTATAAGGCATAGAAATTAAAAACGCTTTACCACTTTCATCCATCCCTGTTATTTCTACTTCGCTTTCACGAATGTTTTCATCATAGTTGTAGATGTAACATCCCGAACGCATATTATTTTCTCCTATTGTAAATGGCGCAGCGCGCTGCTCCTCTTGTTGCCAGAAACAGGCAGCTACCATTTTTTCATGTACATGAAATGTAATGCTGCGGATATAGGCAACCGGAAATCGTATAGCAACTGAAGTAACTAATCCGGGTAAAATTTGTCTGAGAATTTCAGGATGTAACATGGCGTTGTTGTTTTGATGAAACAAAAATGCAACGACATTACACCCCCTTCAAATACAAAAATGACTCATTTCCAAGGTGCCGACAGGTTTTGAAGTCTGTATAGACATTAAAATCGGCTCAAAATGCTGCTAAATAAGGGTTTTGACTGGCGACACTTCTTCTGCAAATCCATCAAAAGGAACCGTAAAAGAAGCCTTATAAGGCCCAAAAATGAATACAAATTGGCCCTAGATGTCTTATTCTCCAACCATTTGTGTGAACTGTTTTACTTCAGTGCTCATCAATTTATTCAGTGCATTGAGTTGCACATCGATGCGCGCATTTAAATCCTCGTATTTGGCATACATGCTTTTTGTTGGGGCGGTATCTGCCATCTGCAAGAAGTAATTTAATCCCGCAAGTTTTTCTTCCAGCATGATAGGAAATTTTAAATTGTCTTCGTATGCCAGAATTTTAGGATTATATAATTCTCCTTCAATAACAGTCAAAGCATCAATCAGTTGTTTTCCTTTTGATTTAATTTCTTCCGAAGCGTCTTCGCCAATATGTTCATTGATCATATCACGCGTTTCTCGAATGGAACCGGTTGCGTCTGCAATCTGATTGAGTTTATTACAAATGCGTTGGTTCATATCGAATTGTGCCTGTAAGTCTGCAACGGTTGCCGGGTTTCTTGGATCACGGTCTATTACAAATGTTTGCTGACCTACCAGTGAATCGCCAATGTACATTCTCACCATATAATTTCCCGGCACGGCAAGTGGTCCCATCAAAGAGGCTTCAAATGTTGCACTGGTATCACCTGTTGCATCCGGATATCGCATGTCCCACACAAACTGGTGACTACCGGGAAATGCATTTAATTTTCCTGATTCCGTAACTTTCGGATTTGGATAAAATTCATCTTTGATGGTTATCGGCGTGCGTTTTTTATCATATAAATTGCTATAAGTAATAATTAAATCGCCATCGCTTTCATAAAACGCCAAACGCAATTCTTTTTCGCTTTTTTGTTTTAGATAATATCGAATTTTAACGCCCACTGCTTCATTCTCTCCGGTCTGATCGCTCGCTTCCTCTGCATAATAGGATGGGCCCGGAGTGCGATAACCTGTGTTTACAGGATATAGATATGCATTGCTTTTTTGAATAGCATCACCATTTTTCGCAAGATCATATAATGGCGTTATGTCATCAAGAATCCAGAAACTTCTTCCGTGCGTTGCAATTACGATATCGCGCTCTTTTGGCTCAATGCGAATATCGGTAACCGGAGCCAATGGTAAATTTAATTGCAATGGCTGCCAGAATGCGCCATCATTTAATGAATACCAAACACCTGTTTCTAATCCTGCATATAAAATTCCCTGTACATTCGGGTCGTTGCGAACACAACGGTTGTACATATTTGCCGGCAATCCGTTGACAATTTTCTCCCAGGTTTTACCATAATCTTTTGTTTTGTAAATGTATGGCTGCATGTCATCTAACTTGTATCTTGTTGCAGACAAATAACATGTACCGGCATCAAAATAAGAAGGCTCTACATAACTGATCATACTCCATTCGGGTAGATTACTTGGTGTAACATTTGTCCATGTTGTGCCATTGTCGGTTGATACATGCACAAGGCCATCATCGCTTCCTGTCCATAAAACACCGGCTTTCACAGGCGATTCGGCAAACGTGAAAATCGTGCCGTAAAATTCAACCCCTGTATTATCTAAAGTAATATCGCCGCCACTCGTTTGTAATGTTTTCGGGTCGTTTCTTGTAAGGTCGGGAGAAATTGTTTCCCATGTAACGCCCGCATCATAACTCCTATGCACAAAATTACTTGTGGCATACAAACAGCTGTTGTTGTGAGGGGAAAACGCGATAGGGAAAGTCCAGTTAAATCGTCGCTGCGCCGTTATAGCTCCTGCACCATAATGTTGTTCGGGGTCTACAGAAATAATGCGATATACTTCATTTGCTTCATTATAGGATGAAAAAATACCATCATATTCGCCACCATAGGTAATGCGCGAGTCTTTGGGGTCGGGAACAATATAGCCGGCTTCACCACCCGCAACCGGATGCCAGTCGGACGCTCCGATGCTATAACCACTTGTTCTGGATTTTATTTTAATGCTGGAATTATCTTGTTGTGCACCATATACGCCATAAGGCCAGTCGTTATCAAGATTGACATGATAAAATTGTCCCGTAGGTATATCAATATCGCTCCAATTATTGCCATCATCAAATGTAATGGTTGGACCACCATCGCCACCAATAATAAAATTGTTTGCATTTGTAGGGTTGATCCACATTACGTGATTGTCCCAGGTTGCAGTTTCTGCGCGACTGAATTCGCTTCCGCCGTTAATACTTCGCCAATATTCCACAGATAAAATATGTAATTCGTTATCATTTTGCGGGTCTACATATATATTACTGAAATACCAAGGACGCTGAATGAGGTCATTTTCTTTGGTAAGCAAAAACCAGGTATCGCCGCCATCGTTGCTGGCATAAATTCCTGCATTATCTTTATTTTCTATTGAAGCCCATAATTTATTATGATCGATATGCGAAATCGTAACAATACATTTGCCCATCATGCCCTTTGGCATACCGGGATTTTTTGTAATTTCTTTCCATGTCTTTCCACCGTCAATACTTTTAAATAAACCACTTCCCGGTCCTCCGCTGCTTAATGAATAAGGTGTGCGATATGCATTCCACATACCGGCATAAATAATGTTCGGATTGCTTGGATCTAATTTAACATCTACGCAACCCGTATTATCATTTGGTCCTTTCAAAATGCGCTCCCAAGTTGCACCTCCGTCAACGCTTCGATATAATCCGCGATCCGGATTGGGACCCCAAATATGTCCTTGTGCGGCCACGTAAACTATATTTTCATTTTGCGGATGAATGGCAATACTGCCGATGGCATAACTCTGTTCAAGGCCGATTTTTTTCCAGGTTTTTCCGGCATCAATACTCTTATACATGCCATCGCCAAATGAAATATTGCCGCGCATCTCCACTTCACCCATACCAACATATACTACATTGGTATTGCTTTGTGCAACTTCAACTGCACCAACACTTGCAGATCCGAAAATGCTGTCACTCACGCAATGCCATGCATGTCCGCCGTCTGATGTTTTCCATAATCCTCCGCCTACAGCGCCTGCATAATATATTTGATCGTTGTTATAAACACCGGTTACCGCGATACACCTTCCTGAGCGAAATGGACCTATATTTCGCCAATGCATACCGCTTAAATAATTTTTTGATATTACCTCGGTTGCCGGAGCGGCAGTGGTTTTGTTATTTTTCTGTGCGTTTATTGGCAGCAAAAAAAAGGATGTGATTGCGAGAAATAAAAACCTTTTCATATACATTGAAATATTTCGTCTGACAAATATGGAATACTGGTAAGTTTAATTATTTTCATATGGCTTCAGGTGATGCTGATATAAAATTGGAAATTGTTTGGCATCGAGCCAGTGTATCAACTTTAACATATCAGATTCCGCCATAGCGGTGCAGCCGCTTGTAGGGTGTCCCGGAGACGACCAGATATGTAAAAAAATACATGACCCATTTCCTGCAATAGCCGGGGTATTATAATCAACCCAAACACCAAAAGCATATTGCCGGTCTTTTCTGTGCATGGTTTCGAAGCTGTTATAGTCATTTATTTGTGCAGTATCCCGATCAATTAACATATTGTAATAAACAGAAGCTCCATCATCAACACACAGGTCATTTGTGTCTACTTGTTCAAATGGCATTGATAAATTGTTCAGCACATTGTAACTGAATACGCGTGTTAATGGAAAAATACCTTCGGGCGAACAACCATCTCCTTCGCGCTTGTGATTTAAGTAAGTGGTATCTGCAGGCGCTAAGCCGTTTCTGCCAACGCTTACATTAATCGTATCAACGCAGCGCCAGGGTCTTTTTTCATCACTCCGCTCCCATAAAAACATGGTTCCTGTGGTGTCTGTTTCGTACAGTGTGACCACCTCTACCATCTGACCACCTTTAAACTGCGGTTGTTTCACCGATGGCGCGCTGCAACCAATTACAAAGAAGCATATTATAGGCGTCACCCACTTCATCCCCGAAAAATACGCATTCCCTTGTTAAGGTCTGTTATCTTTGTAATATGAAATCAGTTCTCAGCTTTGTGATAGCGATCGGCGTATCTGCGTATATGCAGGCTCAATCGCCCATCACTATTGTCAGCAGTGACCTTCCGGACGAAGGCGAATCCTTCCTCGTAACAAATGCCAGCCCTCTGATTGCATTCGACGGCACAGATACGGGTCCTGATCACAATTGGAATTTCAGCACACTTGTCCCCGTTACCCAGGACACAACTAACTGGATAGATGAAAATGATACCAATCCCATTTACTTCTTCCTGTGGTTTACTAGCGATATCGCCGAACAATCGGTGTCAAATATTGTCAATGATTTCATCACCATCACAGATGTATATAATTTCTATCAACTCGATAACAGCACTTTCGCATTTGCCGGTTTCGCTGGCACAATAGCAGGAATTCCTTTTCCAATCGGCTATGATGACAACGAAGTGATATTAAATTTTCCGGCAGATTATGGACAAATCAGCAATTCAAATACCGGTTTTAATATCAGCATTCCCGACATTGGAGGATGGAATGAATCAAGAGACCGCAGCAATGAAATTGATGGATGGGGACAAGTAACTACACCTGCCGGAACCTATGATGCATTGCGTTTACATTCTGTAATTAATATCATTGATACATTCACTTATGACACATTCGTGTTGCCTGTTGCATATACAACTAATGAATATCGCTGGTTAAGTAAAGAAACAGGTATACCGGTTTTACAAATTAATACTCAAACAGTTTTAGGCGTAGAAACCATTTCGTCAATTGTATATTTTGAAGATTACTATGAAAGTGCCATTTCCGAAGAACAGGACTTAAATAATAATTTACAAATTGCACAACCCGTTGTCAATGAAGCGATGATAAATTTCACCGCAACTGCCGCAGGTAATTATCAATTTCGTATTTTTAACCTTAATGGCGAGATAATTTCTACAAGCGATGTGAATATTTCCATTGGTGAAAATCGCATTGTGATAAATGTAGATGCATTGCCTATGGGCACATATCTATTGCAATGCAATAATGAGCAAGGCGAAATGGCAACTAAACAGTTTATAAAAATAGCACAATGAAAAAATACCTGATCATACTTATTAGCGGGATGTTGTTTGCGGCATGTAGCGAAAAAACGGAATTAACCGAAGAAAATATTGCAGGTGTTTGGAATGCAAAAGAATTTGAAAGCACCATTCCCAATATTCCGGCCGAATATCAGGAAGCGGGAAAACAAGAATTTTTATCAAGTGTTTATACGCTTAACAAGGATAATTCATTCGAATTGCGCAGTTCTTTTTTTGTAAACGGCGCTTTCGGAAGGTGGGAATTCGATCCCGAAACGAGAGAGTTGAGTATGTTCTACGAAATGGATACCACCCATGGCGTGGAAAAATTCAACATCACGGCGCTGACGGCTACATCAATGACTTTACGCCAGGATATACCATCTATGAGTGCCTTTGTGCAGCTCGAATTAGAGCGCAGTAAATAATTGAATTCAGGCCAATTATTTAATCACCACATTCAGCTTTTTAATACCAAAGCCGTCTTTAAAGCGGGCTTTTATAAAGTAAATTCCTGATGCTTCGGGGAGTGGTATTATGGTATTGTCTGCATGAATGGATGAGGAATAAATTAAACTTCCGTTTATGCCTAATAGTTCAACCGCTTCCATCATTTGAGGTGATTGTAAGTAGATTCCGGACGGCACTACATTTGCCGATAGTTCACCGGAAAGCATGGTTGAAATGCCTATTGTTTCATCTGTTATCGTAAATGTATCGCTGCATGTTAGCGATTCAAAAGCGAAGCCACTATACTCCGGCCATTGAGTGTGCGATTGTATACATACTCCGTACTGCCCGCCAAAGGTCAGCACATCGCCGTTGATATCATATCCCGTAAATGGCATTTCATAGCTGTGATCGGTTGCAAATTCGCCTCCGCCAACCTCCCATGCATTAAGAACAGCGTGATTGGGATTAATATATATTAAAGATGAATCAATTATCGGCAACATATCTGCCGGAACTATGTACGACAGAAAATTAATTATACCGTGTAAATCATCAGGTGTAGTAAAATTCACTTCAATTGATGTTCCCGGATAGGGGCTGACTACATGTGTTACTTCAACATTGCTGACAGGTTCCACATCATGCCCGGGTACAACGGGTATAATATATGATTGATAAACACTTTCGTTGATATTATCGGCACTTACACTTAAAACACCAACTACTATTCTACTGAATTCTTCTACCGGGTTGTGAAAATAATCCAGTTGTCCTGGATTCAATGTAAGCGCCTGATCACTTCCGGTAGGAAAAACCTCTGTATATTGTTCCGGATCGGCATTAATTGCTTGCATTTTGCTGAAACTAATTTCACCCGCGAAAATCCGATATGAATATGTGCCGCTTTCATCGTCCGGAATGGTAAATGACACCTGCACATCGGCGGCGGTATGGGTATCGGAAACATCAGCTGTTGAAATATTGGATACAGCATGCGGGCCACCAGGCACTTGCGCATAAATACCGGTATCTTCGGTTAATTCTACTGCGTAATCAAGTAAAGTAAAACTTGTTATATCATTTGTAAGTCTTAGCCAACCATAGTTGATAGCGCCGGCTGTATTTAATTTAAGACCTATATAAGATGGAACTTCAAAAAATACAGCGTTGAAGTCGCCTGCTGAAGGAATAAATTCACCTGCTGTTAAATCGGCATCAATTGTTTCACCTGCCTCAATAAAATTTGCGTCATCGGTTAAGAAAACTTCATTGTCCAATAACGGGGTAACCAGAACTTTATAAGTATAACTTGTAAATGATGAAGAACTACTTCCAGTAAATACGGTTGATGAAACAATCGCACTGATCTCAAAATCATCAATACCATCGTTGTTAATATCTAATAAATAGGAATCTCCTGTTATATAATGTAAATCAACATCCGGATCCAGATCGGTATAGGCTACTTGTCCATCTGCATGTTGCGTTAATATTGCTCCAATTGTAGCAGCTGAATATTGAATAAGACGTGATGCTCTGTTTTGGGTTGTGTTTTTCATAGTTAAAGATTGGGTTGATGAATAATTACAGTTCGAAAGTAGCAACTAACCTAAAACCGGACAAACGGTTTTGAGCGAAATACTCCATTTTCTGCATGAAACTATCCATTAATTGATTGAAGCCCTTTTCACCAACAGGCACTTTCTTGTCGTGCTCACGCCGGCGAATGAGACCATATTGCCGGAAAACCGTTAACCGGGGTCATTAGCCGTGGCATACATTGTCGCTTAAACCTCATATATTATCTTTACCCTGTGTTTCAGCTCCTTTTTCCACGTCGGCGGCGCCCCTCCGAAATGACTGATGAGGCTCTCATTGAGGCTTACAAGCAGTCGGGCGACACCTCATTGGTGGGAGAGCTTTATAAACGGTATGCGCACCTTGTTTACGGTGTCGGTCTGAAGTATATGAAAGACCCCGAGGAGGCTCAAGACGTTGCTATGATGGTGTTTGAGAAGCTCATGGTCGATCTGAAACAGCACCAGGTGCAGCAGTTCAAACCCTGGCTGTATATGGTAGCCAAAAACCAATGCCTGATGCTGATTAGGAAGCGAAAAGGCCATGAAACAGTAGAATTGCCGGAGTATAATCTTGAAAATGATGAAGATGGTGGTATGGAATCAGGCCTCACCGCGCATCTTGATGATGACAGTGATATCAAGGAAGCACAGCTTAATAGGCTGGAGGAAGGCATTAAAACCCTGAATGAGGAGCAGAAAATCTGTGTTGAACTGTTCTACCTTCAGGATAAAAGCTATGTTGAGGTTGCTGAGATCACCGGATACGACTTGAAACAAGTAAAAAGTTACATTCAGAACGGAAAACGAAATTTGAAGATATTTTTGACGAAGCAAAATGGATAAACCGAGCCTACATACTATCAAAGGCGGTTTAATTACAACCGAACAACTTCTGGCATACCACAAAGGTGAATTGTCGGAAGCTGAATGTCGTCGTATTGAACAATTAATGGCTGATGATCCATTTTTGGCAGATGCTATCGAAGGGCTTCAATATGCAACGCCCGAACAGGTGCAAAAAGCTTTGGATGCTATTTACGCCAAAGTAGATGCGCGCATCGCCGCAGGTGCAAAAACCGGTTTTGGCAGTCAGTTGAGAAAGTATGCTGCCGCGGCAACCATATTGGTGTTCCTTGGTGCAACCCTCATCATCATGCGCGAACTCAATAAAAAAACAAGTGAATCAGAAATAGCCTTCGTAGAATCGGCACAACAACATCCCGCATTTAATAATGCAGATACCATAGGTATGGGCGCAGGCGATTCAAATGTAGAAGCAAGTACCATTGAAATAAATAGAAAAAGCAATGTTCAACCGGTAGTAATAGAAAACGAATTCACCGCGTCTGAAGCAACTGAAGATTTATCCGGAGATGATAAATTCAGTATTGATGAAAGCATAAATGTGTCCGAAGGTTTCAGCACTGTTGGCAATTTAGATGTTGTAAAACCAGCCGTTGCAGATGCATATTTCCGCACCAATGTAGCGGTGTTAAGCGCTATTCCGGAAATGAGCAACGGAGATTTTCTTCTTGAAACAAAATCAATACAAGAGGTTGCCGTGCTAAGTGATAAAAAGCAAGTCTTCAAACGTAAAGATGAAGACAAGCCAAATAAAGAAAACGAATTAACAAAAGATTACAGCGGGGCTCCCGCCGGCGCATCAGATACAGAAACAATGGACGACTTCCAACAAGGTGATTCTGTTATGATGGCAGATGTTCAACCGCAATTTGTGGGCGGTGAAAAAGCGCTAGTCGATTATTTCAATGCAAATCTTGAATTGCCCCTAAGCGTGAGTGAAGGTGTTGTTTATGTGCGATTTGTCGTTCAAAAAAATGGCACCATCGCAAATGCATATGTTGTTCAGGGAATTAATTTATTGCCAAACGAAAACGTACTTAAAGCCGTGAATAATATGCCGGCCTGGATTCCGGGAAAAGTCCAAAATGTTCCTGTTGATACATGGATTAGCCTGCCAATAACTATCGGAAAAAAAACTGATTACTGATTTCAGACTTTTCGCTCTGCGGTGATGGCATACACCATGGGAATTTTCTTCCCGATATGTTTTATATAAAATGATTCTTTCCCATCGCTTTCCATGTGCCTGAAACAAGGCCACGGCGAATGATCATACTCATGAATGCCGGTAATAGATAAATCGTTATCTAATAAACTTTGCACCACCTCGCTTATGCCGTGATTCCAGTTTATTGTCTTATTGTGTATATCGGCATCCCTATCGGCGTAGGTGCCTTCTTCCGTTTCTTCAATAATTCCTGTATTGAAATAATTGTATTTGATTTCTTTGAAATCATCGTCGAACATCCAAACGGCAGGATGAAATTCAACAAAAATTAATTTACCGTCTGCTTTCAAAAACTGCCTAATTAATGCAGCCCATGCTTTCAGATCCGGCAACCAACCTATCGTACCATAGCTGGTAAAAACAATATCAAATGGGGTAGAAATATGCTGCGCGAGGTCATAGATATTGCAACAAACAAAATTAGCCGAAGCACCTGTCGTTGCGGCCAACTCTTTAGCTTTTGCAATGGCTACATCGCTAAGGTCGACGCCGGTGACATATGCACCCATGCGCGCCAGCGAAATTGTATCCTGACCAAAATGACATTGTAAGTGTAAAATACGCTTTCCGGAAATATCACCAAGTAATTCCAGTTCAATATGTTTCAGGGAGGTTTCGCCATTTAGAAAACCGGCAACATTATAAAATTCTGATTGCACATGAGCATCAACTTTATCGTTCCATGCCTTGCGATTAATAGAGATATAATCCGGTTCCATAGGATATTAATTTAATTGGACGAAAATGGTCGTCAATGGTGAGTAATTGTAAAGGTTAAAGGTCGCTCATGGCGATTTAACCAACAATAAAAATTACCAACAAAAATTTTGATTGCCTTTTGGCTTATTGTAAAGAGAAGATTGTGATCAGGCTTCGGGGTTATTATTTACCATATTGCGGATCTCATCGCGCAGTTTGTTGCTGCATTCTTTTCTTTCCACTTTTACTGAGAGAAAATCCTTAAAAGTCTTTTCTATATGATAGTGTTCAAGACAGCCTTTGCAACGCTGAATATCGGCGATAAAGAGATTGCGCTCTTCTTCAGGCAGTTCTCCGTCAAGCACTAGGAACACCTTTTTTACGAAGTTTCTACAATCGTGTTTGGGTAATTGTTGGTCCATAATCAACGTTTTTCTTTAAACCCTTCCTTTTGGGCGTATTCGCGTAGTTTTTCTTTTAAAATATTGCGTGCCCGATGTAAACGCGAACGCACAGTACCAATGGGAATATCGATGATCCTCGCAATTTCTTCATATGAGAACTCTTCGATATCGCAAAGCAGGATAATGGTTTTAAAGTCGACCGGTAATTCACTCAGGGCCTTCGTTACCTCATCGCCCATCATGCCCTGAAATAATTCCTGACGCAAATCTAAATACTCCACATGCCCCTCATCATCTGTGTCGTGGTAACTCACCACTTCATCATAATCAACCTTCGAGGGTTGCTTCGTTTTGCGACGGTAATCGTTTATGAACCCGTTTTTCAGGATCTTGAACAACCACGCTTTCGCATTCGTTCCTTGCTGATACGATGCAATAAATCGATACGCCTTCAAAAAAGTTTCCTGCACCAGGTCGTTTGCATCATCTTCATCCAGCGTAAGGTGGAAAGCGAAGTTATACAGCGCGTCCATGTGCGGAAGGAACTCTTTCGAAAAAATACGGTCTTTCGCGCTTTTCGTTAGGTTGCCATTCTCCACGGGCTTAAAATTAGCTCTTTTGCTCTTTGTTGCCAATTCCGACATGCACGCCTTTGGGCTTATTAAGAGAAAATATCTACATTTGGTTCCCTATTCACCCAAACCCGACCGCTACCGATAACACTGCTACGAATTTTTAGCAACATGCGATCATTACTCAGGGTTTTTCCCAATCAGTTTTTTGCCTCACTGGCAATTCTCGGACTTATTGTCGGCCTAGTCACTTCAAAAGTGGTCCTCAGTGTGGCAACTATCACCCTCATGTGTAATGCCTTTATCAATATCAGGGCCGGTAGCAATTTTCGTAAATGGTTCTCCGATACTACTGCCATGCTTTGTGCTGCCCTCTTCCTGGTGTACCTATTCTCAGGATTTTGGAGCAGCGATATCGGCTATTGGGTCGACCGCTGCCGCATGAAACTCCCGTTTTTGGCCATTCCGCTTGGGTTTACTGCCGTAAAAGCTATGTCAGAAAGGGCTTTTCACCGTTGGCTGGGCATCTATGTCGTGGTCATTTTTGGCACTTCATTGGTGGTGTTGATCAATTATCTGATGCATTACGAGACGCTGAATCACGATCTCACCATGGGTCAGCCCATTCCTGCTCCCCTGGGCGATCACATCCGTTTTAGCCTGGAACTGGCTTTTGCCATCATTTGTGGGGGGTATTTATGGTGGAAGAGGTTTTACTTTTTTTCCCCGAAAGAACATCACTGGTGGGGCATCATTACCATTTTTTTGGCGGTGTGTATACATGTGTTTGCCGTGCGGTCAGGGATATCGGCACTTTATCTCGCTTTGCTTATCGTAATTCTGCATAGCGCCTTCGTCAGAAAAAAATATCTGGCCGCCGGAATGGGAATTGTCTCCTTGTTTGTTATTGGATACTGCTCTGCAACCTATATTCCATCTCTGAAATCAAGGATGGATTATTTCCGATATGAGATCACCCTGATCCGTGCAGGCGATATAAAAGCTGATCACAGCGATGCACAACGATTATTAAGCATGGAATATGGACTCCAGGTTGCCAGGCAAAATATTTTCTTTGGTGTAGGTGCCGGAGATATTAAAACTGAGATGAATAAACTATACGAACAACACGCCCAAAGCGATCTCGTAAAATCTAAGATGCCTCATAATATGTATATCTATTTTTTAGCGGCTACAGGCATGCTTGGACTGCTGGTCTTTCTTTTATCGGTTTTATATCCCTGGCTAAGTAATAAACGCTATAAAAATTTACTGTTTTCTGTTTTTTTGGTGATGATGCTTTTTGCTTTCATGGCAGAACATACTTTAGAGATTCAATTAGGTACTGCATATTATCTCTTATTTTTGTTGTTGATCAAAAAACATATCGACGATAGTAACACGCCCGCTTATGCATAAGATCACTGCATTAATACCAACATTTAACGAGTCGCATAACATTGATGCGGTGATTCGAAGTGTACAGTGGTGTGATGAAATATTGGTAGTTGACTCATTTAGTACTGATGATACTGTCGAACGCGCTAAGCGTCTCGGCGCGCGCATCATACAAAGTGAATATATTAATTCCGCCAGTCAGAAAAATCGAAACATTCCCAATGCCTCGCATCAATGGATATTATTAGTAGATGCCGATGAAAGGGTAACGGGCGAACTACGTAATGAGATAACAGCACTCCTGAAAAAATCTGAAATACCTTGTGATGCATATTGGATCAGCAGGCGCAATTTTTTTATGGGTAAGGAAATTAAATACAGTGGCTGGCAGGGCGATAAAGTTATACGATTCTTTAATCGAGATACGTGTCGATATGAGGAAAAGTCAGTTCATGCAGAAGTTGTTACTTCCGGAAAAATTGGTCACTTGAAATCGAAGCTTGATCATCACACATACAAAGATGTTTTCCATTACATGGAGAAATGGGATCGCTACACTACCTGGAGCGCACAGGACGCTATGAAGAAAAATGTCAATCCGGGATTTTATCACTTCGTAATCAAGCCTGCTTTCCGATTTATTAAACATTATTTTTTGCAACTAGGCATTCTTGATGGCAAGGCCGGATACATCATTTCATCACTAAGTGCGAAAGCTGTTTTTATGCGATATGTGAAAGTGGAGGGAATGAGAAAGATGCAAAGTAAGTGATGAAGCGCACTTAATACTTTACAAATTTCAAAACATATTCTTCTTGTCGCTGGCTGAGGCGCATATAATAAATACCTCTTGTCAAATGCGATAGGTCTATTGTGTATTCACCGATTGGCGGCGTAAAGGGAAGTTCTCCCGAAAGCACCGATTGTCCAAGATTATTATAAACGTCGATGGTAATTTCGCGTTGCCGAGTGCTCGTAACCTCAAGATATATGGTATTAACCACCGGATTTGGGTACACATCCGTGATAACTAATTCCCCCTCATTGGCCACCGCGCATTTGAATTTGCCCAACACGCGATAAAATTCTTTTGTCGTAGACGCGTTGCATAATATCTCCTTAATGAATGGAGCCGAATAAACAATGATGGAATCAGGAATTACCGCATCATGACCGGCGCCTTCAGCAATATAAAAGTGATAGTTACGGTCATTGCGTTTAAACATTTGCACAATTGGCCATGAGCCATTCATGGTTGGATATGGAAATGGTTGAAAACAAAAAAATGTTGGCCCATGAAAAAATGGAACTATAGAATCGCAGGTGCCGTGAAAAAATAAATGTGGGACATCTTTTATCAACAGTAGTGTTGTATCCTCAATACCTGCGGCTTCTGTAATGCACCCGATTGGATCAAATCCGAAGTTAGTTAACTCATTTACTGCTGAATCTATACTTCCCAATTCGTCGTAAAACATTGGGTCATAATCTTCCTGGTCGGCATACAGTGCGTATAATAATAACATTGAACCGGCACTATTTCCTTCAACAATAATGTTATTGGTATCTACACCATATAATGGTCCGTAGGCCTTGATCCATCGGTATGCCGCCCTTGTGTCTTGCACTGCTCGGTAAGTTGCCCGCCTTAGATCTGTCGAATCACCGCCGCAACCATCATCTGCATCGCCATTATTCCATCCCACACGATAGTCGATACTCACAAAAACATAGCCCATTCGTGCATACAAATAACCCAGATCTTTAGCACCTTCGCTGTCCTTATCTCCCCCAACTAAACCACCACCATGAACAAAAAAAACACAAGGCTTATATGTTAATGGATCTTCTGCAACAGGTGGATGATATAAGTCCAGAAACAAATGCTCGTTGTTTCCGGAGTTATTTACAGCTTGCCCATATTCAAGATTTGTAAATACTTCTATATCAGATTCAGCCCACAAATAGGTATCGAAACGATCCATCGAACAGTAATCTTGCGCAGCAGTAAAATGCGTAACACACAAAATCGACAATGCAAATAGAAACACACGCATCATGCAAAGGTAGCAAATGCCTATGCTATCAATACAAATTTTACGCCAAACGGCCTGTAAATGTTAAAAAAACGACATTAAAATTACTCCCGCATCTTTAAAACATACTGTCTTCAGCCCATTTGCTGTGATGAGGGTAGTCGGTGGTGTAATGCAATCCGCGCGACTCTTTTCTGATGGCGGCGCCGCGTGTTATCAGGAAACCCACCGTGATTAAATTCCTTAGCTCACAGAGTTGCGGAGAGAGTGTAGTTGTCTCGTATAATTTTTCTGTTTCTTCGTAAAGCAGATGCAAGCGAGTCAATGCACGGTCTAAGCGCTCGTTGCTGCGCACAATGCCAACATAATTGGTCATGATTTCTTTCAATTCTCGCACACTTTGTGTGATCATTACCATCTCCTTCGGATCATCTGTTCCTTCGGCATTCCAATCCGGAATTTGATCGGCAAGCGCAATGCCATCTATTTTTTCGCATGCATCAATAAAAATGCGATTTGCAAAAACCAATGCTTCCAACAACGAATTACTTGCCAGTCGGTTAGCGCCATGTAATCCGGTCGACGAACACTCACCACAGGAATATAAATATTGAATTGATGAATGTCCGAATGCATCCGTTTGTATACCACCACACATATAATGCGCAGCGGGAACAACAGGGATAGGATCTTTCAAAATGTCAAGCCCTATCGATTTACATTTTTCGTAAATATTCGGGAAGTGATTGAGCAATTCATCTTTTGCTATCGGTGTGCAATCGAGGTAAACAAAATCTTCACCGCGTAATTTCATTTCATTATCGATGGCACGAGCAACAATATCGCGAGGCGCTAATGATTCACGAGCATCATATTTCTGCATAAACAAAGCACCGTTACTATTGCGCAAAACACCACCCGCACCTCTTATCGCTTCTGTAATTAAAAAACTTGGTGATACTCCCGGTTGATATAATGATGTGGGATGAAATTGCACAAACTCCATATTCGCAACCCGACCTTTGGCGCGATACACCATTGCCATACCGTCGCCCGTAGCAATAAGCGGATTAGTTGTGCTTTTATACACCTGTCCCGCACCACCCGTTGCCATTACTGTGATACGCGATAATACCGTTTCTATGGATTTATTTTCCTTGTTGAGCACATATACTCCGTAACATTGAATATCCGGCGAATGTCGTGTAACAATTCTTCCCAGATGATGTTGCGTAATAATATCAATAACGAAATGATGTGTAAAAAAAGTAATATTTGGAAGCGATTGTGCTTCTTCCAACAATGTTTTTTCTATTTCTTTTCCGGTAACATCTTTGTGATGTAAAACCCGGAACTGCGAATGACCACCTTCTTTGCCAAGCGCATATTCGCCTTCTTTAGTTTTATCGAAATCGGCACCCCAATTAATTATTTCACGTACGCGTTCAGGTCCTTCTTTTACCACTATTTCAACGATATCGCGCTTACATAATCCGTCACCCGCAATCAAGGTGTCGTTAATGTGTTGCTCGTAACTGTCTTTTTCAAAATCCCATACTGCGGCAATACCACCCTGAGCATATTTTGTATTTGTTTCGTCCTCTTCAGCTTTAGTGATAATGGCAATTGTGCGAGAAGGAAATTTTCGCGCCGTTTTTAATGCAAACGTTAATCCCGCAATTCCCGATCCGATGACAAGAAAGTCGACCTTATGCATATAACAAAGGTAATAAGGTCTGATGAAAGCAATACTTAAATGGTGATGGCCGCGAGGACACTATTCGCCTTTTCTGTAGGCATAAGTAGCCTCCAACGCATCATAATATTCCTGCCCGTAGCGACGGATGATGGCAGTTTTAACAAATCTGAACACCGGTATGCCCAGCGACTTGCCATTTTTACATGCCGGTTTGCAAATATCCCATTCTTCGTAGTTCAAGGCTTCATATTCACCTACTTTGGACAATCGGATTGGGTAGAGGTGACAACTAATCGGTTTTTGCCATTTCACCTTTCCGTCGAGATAAGCTTTTTCAATTCCACAGAGTGCAATTCCACCTTCCCAGATCGTGTATACGCAAGGACCGTCTTTCATCAAAGGGGTTTTTAGAACACCCTCGCTGTTGGTTACCCAAAGCCCTTGTTTTTCAATTCCGTCTATGCCTTCTTTTGTGAGATAGGGTTTTACCTTGGGATAAACCTTTTCCAGCATCTTGCGCTCTTCCGGCTCTACAAAAGCACCCTCATCACCTTCAACACAACAGGCGCCTTTGCATGCTTGCAGGTTGCATGCAAATTTTTCGTCAAGAATTTCGTCGCTTACAAGAGTTTGTTGAATGATGATCATACTGCAAAAATACAATTATTCCTCAGTGAAAATATTGTCAATTGTGAACCGATTTGAGCCAAAACATCACTTCCATACAAGGAGCATTTCACTTGGAAGCAGTGCCTAATAAAAATACGGTTGGCGTTTTGTCTAATTGAGGCATGTTTTTTTTCCATGCCGAAACGGGTAGTGTTTTAATTTTTTCGTGAGTTCCGGTAATATCTGTCGCTATGCATAATAATGTATCGCCATGACATGAAGAAATAATTTCCTGTATCAATTGATTGTTTCTGTACGGCGTTTCAATAAATATTTGTGTTTCGCCTTTTTTCGCAGCAATGTCCATCGCTTGCAATTGATTTTTTCGTTCCGGATTTTTTAACGGAATATATCCGTGAAACGCAAACCGCTGACCATTCATTCCGCTTGCCATTAATGCCAACAAAATACTGGATGGTCCAACCAGTGGAACAACGCGTGTACCAATGGTATGACATTTATTCACAATAATACTTCCGGGGTCGGCAACTGCAGGCACACCGGCCTCGCTCATTAATCCTATTTCTGTATCTCCTGAAAAATATTGCATATACCCGGAAATCTCCTCCGGAGCTGTGTTGACATTCAAAGGCAATAAGGTAACATCATCAAACGATACCGAATAACCTGTTTTGCGCAAATAGCGCCTCGCAGTGCGTTCGTCTTCAACAATAAAAATGCGGATGCGCAATGTAATTTCATGCACATACTGAGGTATGGTATGCAATGCATCTTCACTGAGTATGGTTGGAATTAAATATAATGAGGCCATTTGTTTTATCAGGTGTATTTTTGTCTGCGGCTCAACAAATTTGCATGAATAGTACCGTATTAAAAAAAGAATTCTTCACACAGACCGATACGGTAGGTATTGCACGTGCTCTTTTGGGTAAAACACTACACACTAAATTCCAGGGCTCACATACATCCGGCATCATTTGCGAGACAGAAGCATATTGTGGGGTAGAAGATCGGGGCTGCCATGCATACAATGGCCGACTCACCGACAGAACGCGCATCATGTATGCCGAAGGAGGAGTGGCTTATGTATATTTATGCTATGGCATTCACAACCTGTTTAATGTGGTAACGCATACTACCGGAGAGCCGCATGCAGTGTTGATTCGAGCCATTGCACCGGTTGGGGGTATCAACCATATGCTGAAGCGAAGGGGGCTATCCGATAGCACACCACAACTGGCTGCAGGACCCGGCTTAGTTGCGCAATGCCTCGGATTAACAACAAAGCATAGCGGGCTGTCGTTATTTGGTGAACACATTTGGATAACTGATGCACCTGTATTACCCGACAACGACATTATTGCCGGTGCCCGTGTGGGTATGAATTTCAGTGGTCCGTACAAAACCATTCCATGGCGTTTCAGAATAAAAGGATCGCCGAACACGAGTAAAGCACGATAATTTGAAATTCAATAAAAACCTCAGAATCACCTTTCACACGCAAAGCGGAGTCAAGATGACTTTGAAGGTTTTCGGTTTGAATAAATTCGCGTTGATGGTATTCGGGTTACTGCTCGATTTTGAACTTCGAGGAGCCATAGTCGGATTTATTATCGGATGTTTTATGGATACGGAATATGTCTTTCCTGAGAAAAAGGAAAAACGTGATTTCCGCGTGAGCTTTATGATGCTGGGAGCCTTTGTTATGCAAACACCCGGCGTAGGAAGTAAATTGTCAAGTAACGTGGTGCGCAGCGCTTTGGTAAATACTTTTGGTGAAACATATACGCAGCGAAGACTGAGTTTTTTTTATGAATTATTAAGACAGCGTATTCAAGTGGAAGCAATTTGCGGACAAATACAACAATATGCTTCTGTAGGAGAAAAAAATACTTTACTAAGATTTTTATTCGAACTTGGAGAACAACCCGGTGTCAACAAAGAGAATCTGCATCACAGCATTAATTATCTCGCCGCAAGAATTGGTGTTCCATTTGAAACCGTGCAGCAGGTGTACAACACAGTAAAGGGAAAAATGCGCGATCAACAATATTCTGAAGAACAAACTTATGAAGAACAGGCTCACCGTCCGGAGCAAGAATTCAATTCATTATCATCTTCATTCACAACATTGGGGCTCGCTTCTACAGCAAATGAAAAGGAAGTCAAACGCGCCTATTATCGCCTTGCAAAAAAATTCCATCCTGATTCAAATCCGCAAGCTTCTGCTGACGAAAAGAAATTATTGGAATCAAAATTAAGACTGGTGATTGAGGCGTATGAAAGAATTTGTGAAGTAAAAAATTGGAAGTAATTGGCATTGCCCTTCAATTTATTATTCTGAAAAATCCTAAATGCCGGGCATAAAAAAACCCCCGGTTCCGTCGAAGACTTTCCCGGGGGATCCCCATGAAAACACAAATATTTGTTTCTTTCGAAACAGTATTTTAATTACTGCGCAAGATAAGCCTTTAATGCTTTATTGCGTGTGCTTGAACGTAATTTATTGATAGCATTGTCTTTGATCTGACGAACGCGTTCGCGGGTAAGACCAAATTCTTCGCCAATATCTTCTAATGTCATTGCATATGGAACACCAATACCGAAGAAAAGTTTGATAACATCGCGTTCGCGCTCTGTTAAAGTTGCAAGCGTGCGCTCGGTTTCTACTTTTAGCGAGTGGCTGTAATCCAGTTTCTCGTCGGTGCGTTCTACATCGCGGTTTTCCAATACATCGAGCAGTGAGCTGTTTTCACCATCATCAAATGGTGCGTCAACAGATACGTGGCGACTGGATACGCTAAGTGTATTTTTGATTTCATCCGGTGCCAGGTCCAAGATTTCTGCAAGTTCTTCAGGTGTAGGCTCACGTTCGAATTTTTGTTCAAGCTCGCTGAATGCGCGGTTGATCTTGCTCAATGAACCAACTTTGTTCAATGGCAAACGAACAAGGCGGCTTTGTTCAGCCAATGCCTGCATAATGCTCTGGCGGATCCACCATACGGCGTAGGAGATGAATTTGAAACCTTTCGTTTCATCGAATTTCTGTGCGGCTTTTACCAGACCAACGTTGCCTTCGTTAATCAGGTCGTTCAGCGACAAACCATTGTGCTGATACTGTTTCGCAACAGATACCACGAAACGGAGGTTGGCTTTTACCAGTTTCTCAAGCGCAAGTTGATCGCCTTGTTTGATCCGCTGCGCAAGAGTTACTTCCTCTTCAGCGGTAACAAGGTCAACCTTGCCGATTTCCTGTAAATACTTCTCTAATGACTCGCTCTCGCGATTGGTGATGGATTTTGTAATCTTAAGCTGACGCATTTCTCTTCAGACCTCTTTTGCTTTAGTGATGAACTTGAACCGATAAATAGAACGGAATGCTAAAGATAAAAGTTTCCCGAATTGACGGATTTGACCGAACCGGAGGGCAAAGATACTGCGTTTTTTACACGAAAACAAGGGGTTTGAGGCCTTTGCTTCACCTGCAAGCACGCCTTTTTGGTTAAAACTTATCAAACCGCTGTCAAAAAGCGCGCAATTCGGTTGAAACCCTTTACCGGAAAGGCTTGAAATATTAAAATTATAGTTAAAGTGTCCTAAAAAATCACCACTCCCCAAAGGGATTCGTATTTTTAACCTACAATCCTATCAAATGAAAAACCTTCAATTCCAAATTCTCATGCTCCTGTTCGCAACTACAGCCCTCATGCAGGCACAACCTACTATTACTTCGGCAACAGCAGGAGGCCCGGGCGACGAGTTTACCAATAAAATGATCGACGCCATACTTTTTGATCCCGGCGCAAGTGGTGCTGATGTTACCTGGGATTTCAGCGGGGTAACCCTCACCGGCGAAACCAATGATTATGCTTTCATTACTGCAGCCGCTACAGGTCAGAGTGCAGCTTTCCCTGATGCCAACGTAGCCGCGGACAATGGTATGGGCAACTATAGTTTTTATAAAATCAACGCATCCGTTTACGAAAATCATGGCATCTATACACCGGATGTAACGGTATTATATTCTGATCCTGAAGAGCTGATGACATTCCCGATAACCTATAATGCTACCAATAGCGACGACTTTTATAGCACTATCGACGCGGGGGTTGAAATCATCCGCAGCGGAACTGTAGAAACAGTGGCTGATGGATATGGTACCCTGAAACTTCCTGACGGCACCTACACCGATGTGATGCGCGTATTTGTGCATGAGGTTTATTCCGATGTAACCGTTGGAGTACCCGTAGATATTGATTATGACATGTATATCTGGTTTTGGCTGAAAGAAGGTGTGGTAGGTCCATTGTTTACCTATTATTTTTCAAGTGTAAGCACCGGCGGTTTTCCAACGATATCGCAAGTCGCCATGATCAATGAAAGCAATAGTACAGTTGGTATCAAAGATCAAACTGCGCAAACCACATTAAAGGCATTCCCAAATCCCGCAAATGATATGGTGCATGTAAGCGGTGTTTCTGCATCAGCAAAAAAAATTATACTTACCGATTTGTTGGGTAATAATGTTAGCGAAATTGAAAATCCAACCATATCGGAAGGAATGATTTCATTTTCTAGCGCAACAATTCCTTCCGGAATGTATATTGCACAGGTTGTAGATGAAAATTCAGTGCAGTCGGTAAATATTCAAATTCTACATTGAGATAAAGGATATAATAAAAAAGGTGTGTTGGAAATTTCAACACACCTTTTTTTATTTAAAACGATGTATATTTTTCAAAAAAATTCAACCTTCTGATGCTCGCTCTAATTCGGCGATATCAATTTTTCGCATACCCATCATCGACTGCATGGCACGCGAGGCTTTTGCTTTGTCGGGGTGACTTAATAACATGCCAAGTTGTTTTGGTATCACCTGCCATGAAACACCATATTTGTCTTTAAGCCATCCACAACGATCTTCTTTCCCACCTTCAGTCAGCGCATTCCAATAGCGATCTACCTCGGCCTGATCTTCACAACTAATGAATAGCGATATTGCCTCAGTGAACTGAAAATGTGGCCCGGCATTCAATGCATAATACGTTTGGTCGAATAAAGTAAATGTTGCAGACATTAACTTCCCGCCTAAACCGGGAATCGAGTCGCTATAATATTGCTTTGAGACGATCTTGGCATCCGGAAAAATACTGCAATAAAATTCAACGGCTTCTTCAGCCTGGTCGTTGTAGGTCAAAAAGGTGGTGATCTTTTGTGCCATAATGTGATATTTAATTTTGTTGAAGGCGAAAGTAGCCATATAACTCCGGCTTCTCAAAATTCTTTCATGGAATCATATTTAATCTGGAAAAATTAACGTTTATATCTTGCCTATGAAAAACCTCAAGTTGCCAATATTTGCTATTTCCATTATATCGATTCATGCATGTACAACAAAGCCGAACGTGGCAACACCTTGCACTGATATTTTCGAAACACCGAAGGTAATACAACATCCAACAAATACACCCCTTGAAAATTTGCTTATGGATACCATGTCGTTTGCAAATTATTGGATCGTTGAAAAATACAGGTTTAATGATGAAATATATTATAGAAAGCATCCGCACACGAAATATATTAAGTTTAAAAGCGATATGGTAGCAGAAAGTATGTTGACTCAATTGTTGGATACCACCAATAATCATGGCTTTCAAATAATTACCGATTATACAACAACCCTGTATGATTACTATGGCGACGACCTTACTCCTTATGCCTGTTTTCCGGTATTTATTGTAAATCCAACACAATCTACAAAAGTGTTTGTTGCGAAAGACAGTTACGTATTTGCTATTCAGGAAGCAATGGATCCACACAATGAGCAATGGTATCCGATAGAATGCCTACCATATGATTTCTGTGGTAATGGCTACTATGGGATTAAAGTGCATCCAAAGGAATTTGTGATGATCGTTGCGCCAAAATTTCAAGGTGACACAAAAGGAATGCTTCGAATCAGATTGAAAATCGGTGAAGACATATACGTTTCCCAACCGTATGAAGGCTATTTTAATTCCGGACAGTTTGTTCCGCCTTATTTTTTGCAAAAACGAATTGATGACCCGGAGCGATTGAAATATGGAATTGTGCGGGACTTTATCGGATCTGTACCAAAGGTTGTTAATTGAGGTATCATTCCAAAACACTATACATTCGATTTTGATCTTGCAGGATAAAAAGGCCGGTTTGCAGATAGTATCCTTTCAAACACCAATTTCATTTAAGCCTGGCACCGGTTGGAGATACTTTTGGAAAAACATCCAATATGTCTGCACCGGAAAATTGTATCGTAACCGAAAACCTGACACATCGATTTGGCTCGAATGAGCTTGTTGTACAGGATGTAAATCTCGTCATCCCCCGGGCGTCGATATACGGCTTTCTTGGGCCTAATGGCGCCGGTAAAACCACCACATTGCGGCTCATACTCGGACTGCTGCAAAAGCAACAAGGCAAGATTTATATAAAAGGTATGCCTTTGCATAAACACAGAACGTTGTTGATGCGTAGCATTGGAAATCTGATTGAGTCGCCGTCTATTTATGCACATTTGTCGGCAACGGAAAATGTTCGCATACAGCAAATATTGTTCGGAACTAATAGGAAGCGTATTCAACAAGTATTGCAATTAGTCGGATTGGAAAAAACAGGTTCAAAACCGGCCGGGAAATTTTCGCTGGGTATGAAGCAAAGACTGGGTATTGCCATCGCCTTATTGCATAGTCCCGAAATATTAATTCTCGATGAACCAACAAATGGCCTCGATCCAAATGGCATGATTGAAATCAGGGAGTTGTTGTTGCGATTACATAAAGAAAATGGCATGACCATTCTGGTGTCAAGTCACTTGCTCGCCGAAATTGAAAAACTGGCAACGCATGTGGGTGTTATTCACAATGGAATACTCCGATTTCAAGGCAGCACTACTGAATTGGCTGACTTGCAAAGACATCAAAAAGGAACCCTAATCGCAACAGATAATATTACATTATCGAAGCAAATATTTGATGAGCAGGGAATATCTTATCATATTGCCGAAAATGTTTTTCACGTGTCTGTCGAAAATATTCAACGTGTTGTTGAACTTAATCGCACACTTAATGAAAGAGGTGTAGGTGTATTTAAAATCGAAGCACAAAAACATGATATAGAAACAATTTTTATGGAACTTATTAAATGAAGATGATGATACTACAAAGCATTAAATCAGAATGGTTAAAAACGAAACACAGTATTGCCACATGGCTTTGTTTAATCGGCGGTACATTTATTCCACTTATTTTTCTGATTGGCATGTTGAAAGATCATAGGACCATCGATATGTATCAGGGCGAACTCAATGCATGGACCTATTACTTTTTTCAGGTATGGCAATATATGCAGGTGTTTTTATTGCCCATGGGGTTGATATTGGCAACAAGTCTTATCACTCAGGTAGAATACAGAAATAACACCTGGAAAACGGTGCACACCACCCCGCAGTCATATACGGCAATTTTTGTGGCTAAGTTTATCGTATTGTTGGGCATGACCGGTCTTTTTTTCTTGTATTTTAATGCCACCTGGTATCTTTCTGCAGCAATACCTTCGCTGATTTTTGCCGGGCATTTTCCTCCTGTTGATTTTCCTTGGAATCAATTTTTGACAAGTAACGGAAAAATATTGTTAACATGTTTGCCTGTATTGGCGCTTCAATTTTTATTAAGCCTCCACTTTAAAAATTTCCTTGTGTCCATCGGCATAGGCTTATTGCTGGTGGTTGGCTCATTAATTCTGACCGGACAATGGGAATATGCTTATACTATTCCTTATTCATATCCCGCATTAACTATGATGGGAGATGCTGCGCAATTAGAAAAAATTCATATCTATGCCTGGTGCCTGGGTTATTTTATCGTTTTTTTGACCTTCGGATATGTGTTGTATGTGACCAGAAAAGCCAAAGGGTAACATAACCGAATATATTACCTTTAAGTCCGGAAAATGAAAAAGTACGTAGTCGTATTATTGAATCTTGGATATTGGCTGGTATTCATGCTACTGATATTGGTGATATTCGGATTAATATCATCGGTATCACCAACTTCCGACGAATCAGATAAACCGGTATTGCGAAATTGGCTCGGTTTTATGACCAGCACCACGATTTTACCCGGTGTAATTTGCTTTTATTTAAACTATTTTTTTGTTTTTAACAGATATCTCCAAAAACGTAAAATCCCGCAGTTTTTTATTGCGGTGATAGTAACAGCGTTAATATGCGGCGTGGTGGGTGCGTTTTCGGGCGCTGCACCTTGGCTCATTGGTGATGAATATTATATCGCCAATATGAGCATAGGAAATTTGATTGCGATTGTCGTTTTCTTTGGATTTGTCGCCATGCTAAACGGCGTAATAGGATTGGTTATGCGGGGCTTCATCTCCTGGTATGGTGATATCCGTATCAAAGAATCACTCGCTGCCAAAAACACCGAAATGGAATTGTCTTTAGTGAAAAGTCAGATCAACCCGCATTTCCTGTTTAATACCATTAACAATATCGACGTATTGATATCAAAAGACCCGGAAAAGGCCTCTGAATATCTCAATCGCTTATCGGATATTATGCGATTTATGTTATATGAGTCAAAACCGGATCGCATCTTATTGTCGCGCGAGATCGCCTATATCACAAAATACATCGATCTGCATCGTATACGAAGTAATAACACCGATTACGTGCATTTCGAAGTTATCGGCGATCCCTCTGAATATATGGTACCACCAATGTTGTTCATCCCTTTTATCGAAAACGCTTTTAAACATGTGGGCGATAAAAAGAAAACACCCGCAATTAATATTAAGCTGATTATTGAAAACAATTCTTTGCTTTTCAATTGCTGTAATCACTATTTTCCTGATAAAATACAAGATGCCGATACATTAAATGGTGGTTTGGGCGATAAATTAATTCGTCGCCGATTGGAATTATTGTTCCCGAATGCACATACCTTGCAGTTAACCACTGACAACGAACAATATTGCGTAAGCCTTAAAATTATACTTTAACTATGCGATGTCTGATCATTGAAGATGAACCATTGGCTCAGGAGCGAATTAAACAATACATCGCCAGACTGCCCTTTCTGGAAATGGTTGGATCATTTGACAATGCCATCGACGCCTTGCTCTTCTTGCGCGAGCATCATATAGACTTGTTGTTTCTTGATATTAATCTAGGCGAAATGAGCGGAATACAATTGCTGGAGGTGATAAAGCCAAATTGTCCGGTGATCATCACCACCGCCTATCAGGAATATGCTCTAAAGGGATTTGAATTGAATGTTACGGATTACCTCATGAAGCCCTTCACCTTTGAACGCTTTTATCAGGCTGTTGAAAAAGCTCGTGCGGGGACACAAATGGTTGTGACGCAAGAGAAAGCATTCATATTTGTGAAAACAGAACATCGCCTTGAAAAAGTGATGCTTGACGATATTCAGTATATCGAAGGAATGCGCGATTATCGAAGGGTACATCTTTCGGACAAAAGCATAATGACATTGCAAACTTTTACTGAATTCGAAAAAATCCTTCCACCCCAAAAGATATGTCGCATTCATAAATCGTATATGGTTTCCATCTCCAAAATCACTTCAATTGAGAAAGATCGGGTTTTGATTGCCGGAAAGCGACTCCCTATATCTGAGACCTACAAGAAATCTTTTTTGGATATCATTGGCGCAAAATAAAAAATGACCGAAGGATCACGAATGATTCCCGCGGTCATTTGATGTTTTTGTAATTGTGTCTTTATTGTTCCGACTTGCAACAAGGATGCAAGTTGTCATACGCTACCTTATTTGCAGGCACCTCATCAGCTGTATAACCGGCTTCTGTAATGGCAGTTTTTAATGCGTCGGCATTTGTCTTATCGCCATCGAATTTAATGCTTACTACTTTTGTTTCCAGATCCAGGTCGGCTGATTTTACGCCATCAACTTTTTCCAGAGCAGTTTCAATAGCAGCCTTACACGTGCCGCACACTGCCGAAGTTTTAATTTCGATATATTGTTTTCCGCTATTTTGTGCAAATGACGTTTGCATGCCTATAGCCATGAATAATCCGATAATTGCAAGAATCTTTTTCATAATATTCAAAGTTAATTTTTTTATCAATTAGTTAAAAATATATCTCAACCCGCCGTAAAACATACGCGGCATCAGCGGGGCATAAATGACGCCGGCATCAAAGTTTTCACCAAACGGATCTGTAGCATCAATTATGGGATTGTGCTGGGTATACCCGGTAATATTCTCCGATCCGACATAAACATCCAGGTCGCCGAAAGATTTTGTCACCTGGGCCAACAGTTGAATATAAGGCTCAGAATTCGTGCCAAAGTCATGTGCTGCGTGGTTTTCTGACAGGTCGGGTAGGCGCGTTTTGCCGTAGAATTGAGCCGTGGCGTCTGCTGAAAGTCCCGCCTTTTTCCAGTTATAGGCGACATTGAATAA
>JAIBBA010000041.1 GCA_019694895.1 Chitinophagales bacterium | reverse complement strand
ACCATCTAAATGAAATGACAATCCCTTTTCTCGACATACCGCAGCAATTTCAGCGATTGTTTCAATAGGGTAGATGCGACCACCGCCGCGATTTACTGTATTTTCAATACTCACCACTCGCGTTATTGGCTTATGCACATCGTCAGGATTAATTTGTTTGATGACATCTGTTGCACTAAAAACACCGCGTTCGCCTTCTACATAGCGAATGGAACATCCTGAATGAAAAGCATAGCCGCCAACTTCATAGCTATATATATGTGCTGTTCTATCACAAATAATTTCATCCAGTGGATGAGTTAATATTTTTAAAGCTATTTGATTCGACATAGTAGCTGTTGGTGTGAACAACGCCATTTCTGTTCCGAACATCGCACAGATCTTTTGTTCCAGCTCCAGAATACTTGGATCTTCCATAAATACATCATCACCAACTTGTGCAGATGCCATCGCAGCGCGCATTTCAACACTTGGTTTCGTTACTGTGTCGCTGCGTAAATCAATTATGTCCATTGTTGTAAGATTTGATGATATAAAGAAATAAAAAGTTCCGGTTTTATTAGACCAGGGAATATCAATCCAAATAAGGCACCATAAAAATGCGCATCATGATTTACATTATCACCACCACGTCGACCCATGTACGCAGAGTAGATCAAGTATATAATTCCAAAAACAAAAGGTTTAACATGCAACCCGGGAATTAGAAAAAAGCCGATCTCACCATCAAAAGGACTGATCAAAATACTTGCAAAAACAACTGCCGCCACAGCGCCTGAAGCCCCAAGTCCGCGATATGTTGCATCGGTGCGATGTTTGAAATAGGAAGGCACATCAGATACTATCATCCCCAATAAATATATACCAACGTAAACTATTCGTCCATATCCTTGAAAAACTAGCGGTAATAAACGCTCTTCCAGAATACTACCGAAAGACCATAACACAAACATATTTACAATCAGATGAATATAATCGGCATGAATAAAACCACTGGTGATAAACCTATACCATTCTCCTCGTTGATGCATAGCATGCGGATAAAACAAAGCCGAGCCGCGCATCACAGAATTGTTAAATGCCAGAATACTGCTTATTGCAGTTAATAAGATAATGAAAGCCGTTACCGTTACATTTTCCATTTTTTAATGATGATAGGGTTCTCTGTTGATGATGGTAAATGCACGATATAATTGCTCAAGAAAAATAATGCGTACCATTTGATGAGGAAATGTCATATCTGATAAGCGAAGTGTTTCATTTGCCATTGAATAGGCATCTTCATGAAAGCCATGCGCGCCGCCAAGCACAAACACTAAGCGTTTGCGATTTTCCAGCTGTTTGCGTGTAATAAATTCACTGAAACCAACAGAACTGTATGCAGCACCTCTTTCATCCAACAACACTACATGGTCACCTTGTTCTATATATTTTTTAATAGCCGCAAACTCTCTTAGCTTCATCTCATCAGGTGGAAGTGATTTAATGTCTGTTGTTTCATGCCACTGAAATCTCACATATTTACCCAATCGCTTTACATAGGTTGAACATGCATCTGAAACCCACTTTTCAGAAGTCTTTCCAACACTGATAAAAATAATCTGCATGCGGATATAAAAATACGGTTATTGAAGCAAAGTGCTAAGCGTGGGTGCTGATAAATTATCTTTGGATTTACGACAAAAATCCTTTGTGTTGAGAAGGACAAATAGGCGATATAGTATAGATCAGAACCCACCTTTTCCAACCACCAAACTCTTAACCATGATGTCTAGCAGCTTATTGTTCCTGTCGAACCATCGGGTAGGGGCATGCACATAAACGGTGACCCTTGTTTTTGGTGTGTCGTAGTAATAATATCTGTCGTCTGACTGCATACACAAAATACCCGGATAACCATTCGAAAATTGAAATGAGGTCTTGGATTCACAAGTATTTAACTCCATTTCTGCCATCACCTGATTATCGGCTATGTTTTCACCGTAAACGCGAATATCTACATCCTTGTCGCCGGAGGAAATAAAATAGCCATCACCATTATTGCTTTTTTCTTTAATAGTGTAAAACCCGGGAATGGTAATGGTATAATCGAATCGTTCGTTATACAATACCTGATCGCCACTTGCTTGTTTCACAACATCAGGTGTAGTAGCTTCTTTATCTATTAATTCCTGTAGTGAATTATCGCCTCCCTTTTCGCCAACATTTTCTATTGCCGCTGTGTCTTCATTGTCGGCAGACTCCTTACATGCGTGCAGCATGAGGATTGAAATGGCTAATAGCGCTCCTATTTTTATTTGCATAGCATCATTTAAAATGCATCATTCTATCCCAGCGGATATTGGCGATCCGCTCACTCAATGGCAATGTCTTATCCCAGCTGAACCAAAGTAAAACCGGCTTGCCAACAATATGGTCTTCAGGAACATATCCCCAATAACGTGAATCATAACTGCGATGTCGGTTATCACCCATCATCCAGTAATAATTTTGTTTAAAGGTATATTCTGTTAGCAATTTACCATCGATGTAAGGTCTGCCTTGTTTATCAAGCGTAACTGTATTGTGCTCATATGCTTCAATGATGCGCTTATAATTATAATAACTGTTCGCATCAATTTTCACAGTAGCTCCTTTTTTGGGTATGTAAATCGGACTGAAATCATCAACGGAATTTAACGGTTGGTTTGGATTATTCGGGAATAACCCAATATATCCTGCTACCATCCTGTCGAAGTGATTTAAAATCACACTTTCTACTTGTTTATTTTTCGCAAGAAGTTTCGAATCCGCAATACTCATATTCGCAGTGATCATAATCTTATTAGGTGTCACGTTAACGGTATCTTCGAAATCCATTGAATTGAGTTTCATCTTCAATAAAATACCGGCTGCGGCATCAACACCCAAACCTGCTTTAAATGTGACATCATATGATTTTTGCTGCTCAGGTGCTACATATGCTTTCTCGCCATTCACATACAGAATTCCATTGCTCACCCACAAAGAATCTCCCGGAAGTCCCACACAACGCTTGATATAATTGTCGCGCTTGTCAACAGGGCGGTAAGCAAGCTCTCCTGAACTGCGATATGCTGCCGATACTCTGTTGTAATAAAATGAAAACGGTTTTGGACGATTTCCTAGTTTTGCGTCATTAATTTGAAGGTTAGTAGCTTCATTCATGAGCAGTGAATAGTAACTGTTTTGCTGTTCAGGCAAATACACTGTATCACCCGCGGGAAAATTAAAAACTACACTGCTTCCGCGATGAATATTTTCAAGCCCGGGAAATCGCATATATGGCATCTTGATGGCATCAGAATATGCTTTACCTCCGATGACAGGCATTGTATGATGTGCAAATGGAAATGCCAATGGAGTGATCGGGAAACGTGCACCGTAATGAAATTTACTTACAAATAAGAAATCACCTGCCTTTAAAGTGCCTTCCATTGAAGTTGTCGGAATAGTATAAGCTTCAAAGAAAAATGTACGTATCAAGGTAGCAGCTACTACAGCAAAAGCTATTGCATCTGCCCATTCACGTCCAACTGATTTTCGCTCCGATTTATGAGGTCCGATGTAACGCACATCTTCATCAAATCCCAACTTGAGAAAATAGATGTATGGAATCATCATTGATCCAACATATGCCCAAAAACTCTCCTTGCCAAAAACTTTCGCCAGCTCATTTGACATGAGTAACCATACCACCACATTCAAAACCGGTATCATCAGCATGATGAACCACGATCTGCTCTTACCGGTAATCTTTACGCATATCCAGGCATTTAAAAAAGGAACTAAAGCCTTCCAACCGGCTTCACCTGCTTTCTCAAACATTTTATACAAGCCCGCAAGTGTGCCAACTATTGTAAAAATGAAAAATATCCAATAACCAATAGGAATGATGGTCTCCATGCACGTATTTTATTGTAAAGTAAATGACTAAGCTTGCTGCAAAGCTAGAAGATTTCGATGAATAGCGGTTTAATGGCGGTAAACCTCCCTAACATCAGGGGATTCTTCTGTATATCTCATAAGTAACAGGATAACTGAACCATCTTTTGTCCAATGTATAATGTGCTTTTATACTGTCATACATGGGCATAGTGACACTGTTCATCACATTTGAATATATCAATAGCTCTGAAGTTGGGATTGAGTCGGGAGAAATGGCATTGTATTCAGTATCGTCTTCAACTAAATCTGTCAAGGCAAAGGATTTGTATTCAGGAAAATATGTGCCTACTTCGCTGTCGTCAATATGATGTGCCTTCAGATATGTCTCACCCTCCGCTCTGAATCGGAAATAACTCAAATGCGATAAGGACCCGCCGGACCAATCATATTCAAAAATAGATGTGCGCATTTGCGGATAAGCGATAAAATGCTGTGCAATAAATACACATGCAGTCATCGCAACAAGACCTCCCCGGAATAATTGACCTCCCGCTTTAACAAAAAATGGTGCAGATGCTATGAGTATTAACACATGCAAAGGCATCATATACCTGATTAAAATGGGACCCCGAAAGGGTAGTGTAAATAGGGCAATACTGAAAACCGAAATAGCAATTAATCCGATGTTGCTCGTAATTGAAAATCGATTAAGCAAAGCGCTCCCACGCATAATCATGACTACCACCGGAATCACCATTCCGAATTCAATACACCTTAGCAAGAACTCAAATCCTTTTCCTGCCAATAGTTTTCCATCAACCAGTTGCCTATGTTCGCCATAACGCTCATCTATAGGCACTATCCACCACCTGCTGACTGCATGCTGCCATGTGTAATAAGCAATGATAGGAGTCAAGGCAATCAGAGTCCTCAAAGCGATCATCATAAACCACCTAAAACGGAACTGCTCTCCCGACCATACATAAATACACATTGCGAAAGCCCAAATCCACCCACGCAAACTTACCAGTGGTAATAAGCCTAAAATAATCATCCACACCACCCACTTTTTGCTAATTCCCGCTCTTAAACCCATGAAAAACAAGCCACAGAGCATAATATCAGCACTCATTCCGGCCGTTTGCGCCCACCAAACCGGATAACAAAGCAACAAAAGTGTGAAAACCGCCAAAGTAGCCTTTTGCAATTTCACCCGTGCGAAGCTTATCACCTGCGAAAACATAAACAACTGGCAAAGTATCATCAGCAGGTGAACGGAGATGAGATTTCTACCAAAAACTACCCAAAAACCTGCAGTCAGGAGAGGAAACAAAGGGAAATGGCCCGTATTTAGGTCATCCGGAAGGATAGGGGAGTGTATACCATGTTCATAGATATAGGAGGCCGGAGCACTAACAAGTGTCACCTGATCGCCATAAAAGGGCAAATTCATGGTCATTACCCCAAAAGCAAGGCAAAACAAGACACCCGCTCGTATCCATACCTGTGGCTCCTGAAGCAAGGTTACAATATCTCGACCCTTTTTTCCGTCTATGCCCTCTATATTGCCCTTGGAATGTGACAAGTTGTCAGTTTTTACGTAAATTTGCATCAAACTTAAGCAGAAATGTACGATAATAATCCTACCCTCGAAGGTTTGGACCAACATAAACTGCTCGATGAAACGCGACAGGGGGAAGCATTGGGCAACGAAGCAATGGCTGAAGCGGCAACCGGAAAGCGTTTTTACATCGAATCTTACGGATGTCAGATGAACTTCAGTGATTCTGAGATTGTAGCCTCAATATTACATCAACACGGTTTCGGACTGACAAACGATTATAACGATGCCGACCTGATATTACTGAATACTTGTGCCATTCGCGACAATGCAGAACAGCGTGTGCGCAACAGGTTGAAGGAGTTGGGAGCGGTGAAAAAACGCAAACCGGAGGCGTTGATTGGAATGCTCGGTTGCATGGCGGAGCGACTAAAAGCCGACCTGCTGGAAGAGGCTAAACTGGTGGACATAGTTTGTGGTCCTGATGCGTATCGCGACCTCCCTATGCTTGTGAATACAGCCGATGATGGCGCTAAGGCAGTAAATGTGTTGCTCAGTCGCGAAGAAACTTACAGCGATATCAGTCCGTTGCGGCTCGATGCCAATGGCGTGTGTGCTTTTATTTCTATTATGCGTGGCTGTGACAATATGTGTTCATTCTGTGTTGTACCCTTTACGCGCGGACGCGAACGCAGTAGAAATGCCTTTTCAATACTAGCCGAAGCCCGTGATCTCTTTGAAAGAGGGTACAAGGAAGTAACCCTCCTTGGGCAGAATGTCGATTCGTATAAATGGGAAAATCCCGAAACAGGAAAAGTGGTGAATTTTGCCGAATTGATGGCAATGGTAGCCTCTGTTGACCCTTCACTAAGAGTGCGTTTTTCGACTTCACATCCGAAGGATATTACTGATGAGGTGCTTCATACCATGGCGCGATTCGATAATATCTGTAATTATATCCACCTACCGGTGCAATCGGGTAACTCCAGGGTACTGGAGCTTATGAACAGAACCTACGACCGTGAATGGTACCTCGATAGAATCAATGCAATTCGCAACATAGTGCCGGATTGTGGTATTTCTACGGATGTAATTACCGGATTTTGCAGCGAGACTGAGGAAGAGCATCAGGATACTTTGAGTTTGATGGAAATGGTTCAATACGACCTGGCTTACATGTTTTTCTACAGTGAGCGGCCGGGAACCCTTGCAGCAAGGAAGTATACCGATGATATTCCGCACGAGACCAAAATCAGAAGATTGAACGAAATCATTGCGCTGCAAACGAAGCATTCGCATGCGAGAAATCAGGCAGATATCGGAAAAACATTCACTGTCCTCGTTGAAAAACCAAGTAAGCGTTCTGCACTCGACATGTGCGGTCGCAATGATCAAAATAAAATGGTCGTTTTCCCGGCTACTAATGTAAATCCCGGCGACTATGTGCAGGTGCGTGTCACTTCAGCTACATCAGCAACGCTTATTGGCGAAATGGTGGGCAGAGGCATGCATAAAGCAGTTTAAAAACCATGGCAGACGAAATTCAATCCATAAAACAGCGATTTGGCATTATTGGCAATGCCCCGGGACTCAATTACGCATTGAGTATTGCAGCTCGTGTAGCACCAACGAATCTTACGGTGCTCATTACCGGAGAAAGTGGGGTGGGGAAAGAGATTTTTTCTCAAATCATCCATCAATACAGCACACGCAAGCATGGTCCCTTTATTGCTGTGAACTGCGGTGCTATCCCGGAAGGTACCATTGATTCTGAGCTTTTCGGTCATGTGAAAGGCTCGTTTACTAATGCTGTTGACGACAGGAAAGGCTATTTCGAAACAGTAAACGGCGGTACTATTTTTTTGGACGAAGTAGGTGAATTGCCGCATGGCACACAGGCGCGACTATTACGTGTGTTGGAGGCAGGTGAGTTTATTCGGGTAGGGTCATCGAAGGTGCAAAAAACTGATGTAAGGGTAGTGGCAGCTACGAATGTAGACCTGCATAAAGGTATTGCTGAAGGCAAATTCCGGGAAGATCTGTTTTACCGCTTGAACACTGTGCCTATCTCCGTTCCCGCCTTGAGAGAACGAAAAGATGATATCCACCTGTTATTTAGAAAATTCACAAGCGATTTCAGCGAGAAATACAGAACATTAGCTATCACGCTTGATTCTGATGCTGTAGAGCTTTTGCGCAATTATAACTGGCCGGGAAATATTCGTGAATTAAAAAATATTGCCGAACAGGTTTCCGTTCTGGCAACAGACAAAATGGTTACAGCTGCTGAATTGCATCAGTTTATCCCGCAACAACGCAATAGTATGCTTCCTATGATCTCCGGAAAGCAAACGGGAAACGATTTTACTGAGCGTGATCTGCTGTATAAGGTGTTGTTTGATATGAAACAAGATCTCAACGATCTCAAGCAGTTTGTGCTTCATATGGCAGAGGCAAATCACCTGAAAACAGATATGTCCATTTCAGCAGAAATGCACGATCAGCCTACATTTAACGAGCTTTCAACCCGCCAACCGCAGTTGCAAACTGAATTCATTACCAAGCAACCTGTGGTTATTAATCCGGCCAACTCGGCTGCACATGCTCACGTACATGAAGAAGTGGAAGAGAGTTTGTCGCTGATAGACAAAGAAAAAGAACTGATCAATAAGGCATTGTCAAAGCATAGAGGCAAACGAAAGGATGCTGCTATGGATCTTGGAATTTCTGAACGCACACTTTATCGCAAAATCAAAGAATACAATCTCGATGAATAAGCGCAGAATCACGTATTCCTTAGTTTGTGTGGCATTTCTGTTGTCAATTGCCGCTACGTGTAAAGTGTCGTTTAACGGGGCTCAGATTCCTGTCGATGTTAAAACGCTTACCATCAATTATTTCCCAAACCAGGCAACCCTCGTTTCCCCATCTCTCAGCCAGACATTTACAGAATCATTGAAAGATAAATTTTTAAGAGAATCCTCATTAACTTTAACCGAACAGGGTGGCGATTGGGAATTAAGCGGGGCAATAGTGAAATATGAAAGCACCCCGATTGCGCCTACAGGACAGGAGACAACCGCGCTTAATAGACTGAGTATCACGGTGAAAGTAGACTTTACCTCACGTAAAAGTGAAGATGCCGACTGGAGCCAGAATTTTATGCGATACGAAGATTATGAAAGCGCAAAAACATTGAGTCAGGTAGAAGGCGATCTGCTTCCCAAGCTTTCGGAGCAGCTTGCCGACGATATCTATCAAAAATTAACGCAGAACTGGTAATGTTTACCGAGGAATTCAATAGCATCATCACCAACCCACATTCACTTCAGGATGTGCCCCTCGCCGATCTTAAAGTATTGGCAGAGCGCTATCCCTGGTGCCAGCCGGTGCAGGTGCTGTATGCCAGAAAGCTGTTTTTGGTAGAATCTCCTCAATTTGAACATCAGTTACATCGAACTGCGATATTATCTTACGACAGGGAAGTATTATTCAAGTACATCAACGCCGAAATACCTGAAGTCATCAGTGTAGCGCCTGAGCCTGAAGTTCAACCGGATCAGCCTGTCATAGTTGAGGAACATCAGGAGATTCAGCCTGTTGTTGAGATTTCTGAACCGGAACTTGATCAGATTAGTGTAGAAGAGTTTGATCCTGCCACCGAAGAACTCATTCAGGAAATGATTGAAAGCATTCCTGAAGTGCATCAGGAAGACGAGATAGCACCAATTGAAATGATGAGTGAGGAAACGATGGAATTACAGGAAGAAGAAATTGAAGCAGAAAGCATGTTGCAGGAAGAAATGGATCTCGAAAACCTGGATCATGCTGTGATCAATGATGATATGGAAGCTGTCGCCTCAAACCCTCTTCCCGACGAGCGTATCGAGCCGGATGAGGCCTTTATATTTGAGATGCCGGCTTATGATATCGAGACAGAATTGGGCACTCTGGATGAGGCCGATAAGTTTACACTTCCAAACATTCCACCGGAAGTAGCCGCAGAAAAGAATACAGAAGTGTTCACCGATTCATTCACCGGCTGGCTTAATCGTCTAGGTGGAAGCCCTACCGGCAAAGTAGTTGAGCAAAAGGCTTCTAATGCGCCTGTAAAAGTATACCTGCGCAAACAGCCAACGCCGGGATCCGATCCTGCCGGCAGCGCCCATGAACGCCTGATGAATGAACAATATGCAGCAGAACTGGCTCGTAAAAGCATTCAAAGCGACGATGGACTTATCAGCGAAACCTATGCCCGTATCCTTGTAATGCAAGGCAAATATCAGCGTGCTTCAGAGATGTATCGCAAGCTAAGTTTGCTAAAACCCCAAAAAAGCGATTACTTTGCAGCCTTAATTGATCAGATCAACAAAAAGATAAAATAATATGTTGTTTACCGTAATTATAATTATTGCCATTATCGCAGCCGTATTGCTTGGTTTGGTAGTATTGATTCAAAACCCAAAGGGTGGTGGCTTATCAGGAACATTTGGCGGTGCCGCTAACCAAATATTTGGTTACAAACGCACAACAGATGATATAGAAAAAATCACATGGATTCTCGTAGCTGTTGTTTTTGTTCTCTGCCTCAGTGCTTCTGCATTGAAACCGGTAGAAACAGTTACACAACAAGGTGGAGGACTTGGAACAGAAGCTAAAATGCCAACCAATGTTGCTGCACCGGCTCCGGATTTAATGGATGAACAATCTGCAGATCAACCCGGAGATACTGCGAATTAATTGATCAACAATTTGAAGAGATAACAAAAAGCACTTCCTTGGAGGTGCTTTTTTTATGCCATTCAGTGGAAATAATGCCTTTTATTTCCCTTTGTATTTCTTTTCGTACTGCACTATTATCTCCTCTAAAGTGGGGTTGTTTGTTGGTTTATAACTGTCTTTTAAATCATATCCATACATTTTACCCAGGTTATTCCACCAAAATGCAGAGGTAGCGCCCTTAGTCTCTTTTAAAATATTATACATCGACGAACCGGTATTGCGCTCAATAATATCTATCAATACTTCTCCTTGAGTTCTGGTTAATTTTTTGAGCTGTGCCTCAAATGTTTTGCGCAATTGATCCTCAAGCTCTTTTTTATATTGCTTTTCGTCGTGATGCCCGCTAAATGATTGTGATTGCAATGCTTTGAGCGTCATTACTGCTGTATCGGCATACGGATACACGCGTTTTACAATAGCTTCATATTTATTGTAATTGTAATTCTTTAGCGGTCTTGCTGTTATCGTAAATGAATCAAGTTCAACAAAATATATGGTATCAGCCTCTTCATTTCCTTTAAAAGGACTTCCGATCTGCGCGTGAACGGCAGTTTGTATAATCAAGGCTATGGCTAATAAAATGGAATTACGCATGATAATTGAGTTACAAATTGCGTGCTAGGTTTAATTTATTTCGGTACAACAGTATGTAATATCGCATCGGTATGTTTTTTGGCCTCTGAAATACTTGATTGATAGGCATCATTCAGGTAAATGGCTTTGGTATCATTGCCCGGAGCTGCTGAAACCGGAACTATAATGTGCATTTTTAATTGATCGGCAACTCCACGGTATACCCAGGTAGGAACATAATTGTTATGCGCAGCAAGCCTGATTTTTCCTGATGGAAGATGTTTTTCAAAAGTCAACTGCATGATCACCCCTTCATCTGTGTATTGATCTTTTTGGTTGCTGATAAAATTACCCATGGAATAGGCTACAAAGACACTGTCAACATTGGACCTGCGCCCTGCAACTACTTCCATAGGTTGTATGACGTGCGGATGACTACCGAGCACTACATCGGCTCCGCAATCAATCGCATGCTGTACAAATTGTTTTTGATATGCATTCGGCAACCGCTGGTACTCTTCCCCAAAGTGATAAAACACAATCATGAGTTCTGCCCCTTTCGCTCTGCCGGCCGCCATGTCTTTTTTGATCAATGCTGAATCACACATATTTACCAGCCATGGTTTTCCATCTGCGAGCGGGAGTCCGTTTGTTGAAAAAGTATAGGAAATGATACCAATTTTAACGCCTTTAATATCGAGTATGCGTATGCTATCTCTGTCGTTGGCTGAAGCAAATGATCCCGTATGTCCCAATCCGATAGAATCTAATATGGAAATGGTTCTAACTATTCCTTTATCGCCGGAATCATTGCTATGGTTATTCGCAGTCACCAGGAAATCGAATCCTGCTTGTTTCACAGCACGCACATATTGGTCTGGGGTATTAAACATTGGATATCCGCTATAGGGCCGTGCTTTTCCTGCCAGAGTGGTCTCCAGATTTCCTATCGCAAGATCTGCTTGCTGCAGAATCGGTGCAACAAGCGAAAAACTTGGGGTGAAATCAAAGGTATCCACACCTGTTTTTGCATAGTTGAATTGGGTGCTATGACACATCAGATCTCCAACTGCTGCTATGGTGAAAGTAACCAATGTATCAGGACTCTCAACCGGTTTTACAGGGATGGAAGATTCGCCGTTACTACAGCCCATACTAAGAGCTAAACCGTTGGTCAACAGTGCTCCGATCAAACTTGAAAACATGCTTTGATGAATTGCCAAACGGCGATTTTATTTTTTCTTTTTCTTGGAGATGAAAATGGAGATAACGGCAGCCAGGATAAGCACCGTAAATACGATGGTCACAATATAAAACTGGGTCATACTACCATTGCCTTTTGACTGTGACTTCAGACTAATATTAGCCACATACAAAAGGAACAATAAGGTGGTATACCTCAGTGGGCGGAAGGTTTGTTTGAGCAGCATACACGACGGTTTGTTCTTTCTAAGGTAATTTTTATTATTCAGAAAACGAAATCGGTGAATGTTAGTAATATAAACGAAAGGTCATTTTTTTGATAAAAATGAAAAAACCCTCCGAAGAGGGTTTTCTGAGATACATATAACCATGACAGAATATTACACGATCTCAAATCTGTTTATCAGACCTGTATCAGCATGTTCCTGGTTGGTAGATGCTAAGTAGTATACGCCCGGAGCTGTTGTAAATGGAACCAATAGGGTAACAACCTCATCAGGAAGCAGAAGGATAGTGTCCTTCCAGCCTTTTTCCCATTGTTTTACAGATCCGCGTCCACCGGTGCGATCTAACACTTGGAATTGAACACCATAGATATGCATTACGCGAGGTTCAGAACCGCCTGTATTATCCAGCACCCACTTTTCAGTAGTGCCTGCATTCACAGTGAAATTAACTGTTCCGGCATCATAAGCATCGCCATTAATGGTGTGCATATTGTCTGTATTATTTGTTGCTTCGTCTTTCGATATGTTTGCATTTGCAATATCAAAGTTGCGTGTTTCACCCGTTACATCACCTTCTGTAAGCGTTGTAATGTCTGAGAGATCATCAGGCAATGACCATGTTTCATCATCTGCAGTATCGATTACAAACTTCATGATATCGAAACCTGTAACGCCCTGATAATCGCCGGCAGCATTAAACTGATTGCTTGAAAGCAAAACCTCTGTGCCAACTGATAATGTGCTGAAATCGATTATTGAATCTAACCTTTCTCCAGGTGCCAGTAATACCTGCTTAATACCACCTCCAAGGGATTTCAAAAGGCCACCATCATTTCCAATGATATTGAAGTCAAGTTCAGTGCCATCAGTGGTAGAAATAGAGAGATTATATATACGAGCAGTTGAACCATTGATAATTCGCAGGCGATGGAAACGTGAACTTACATTTTTGAATACGCCAATGCGACCATTCACCAAGATAGTGCCGCCAAAATACCCGGTGAGGTATTCGGCTTTATTTGGTCCGTATAACATTTGGTTATCTTCATTGAAACGCTTGTCTTGCAAAGAGATGGTTGTGCTGCGTAAGTTTCCATTTGGCAGATTCAATGCATCTTCCTCAGAATCACTTACAATGAACAAACCGCCAAGTCCAAGACCTAATTGATCGCCGCCAAGCTTTTGATATTGTGCATGATACCAATACATACCTGCACGATTGTTAACCGTGAAGCTGTAAGATTTCGAAGCACCGGAAGCAACGCCATTTTCAACGCCGTCTTCCTGAGATGCATCCAAGGTCAAACCATGAAAATGTAAGTTAGTGCCGAAGCTGCTTAAGTTAGATTCTAATGTCAATGAAATATTGTCTCCGGTGTTTGCAGTGAGTGTAGGTCCCCAAACTGATTCAGAATATCCATAGCAGAAGGTCCCCGATATACCTGCGAAAGTATAGAAGTTACGATTTGCGGTAATAGTTGAACCATTGGCAACTTGTGTATCCAATGTGTTGAACGGGCTTACGAACGGCGGGGTAGGAACTGTAGTACCGCCAACTGTGCCGAACAATACATCATCCAAAATGTCCTGGTTTCCATCTGAACAGCTGGCAAGAAATGCAGCTGGTGTTACGGCGATGGCTGTGGTGCCGGCAAGTGTGTTGCGTAAAAATGATCTTCTGTTCATTTTTTGTTTTTTAATGTTTGCTCAAATGTTGTCGTGTGTTTTGATCTTCAGAGTGCGCGATTCGGAAACTGACCCGTACGCTATCCTATCAATCAGGGTTCTCGGGGCTAAGATAATAGTTTCCATGAAAGTTAAAAGTTTTATATGTTGATTTTTTTAATCACGCCATTCCCAACTGGGGATCATTCCCCTTATTCCCATGTCCACAACCGATTCAGTAGCCCCCGCATCAAGCACATCAATATCCCATTTCCCGTCTGTATCGGAATCTATCCACTCGAAACTATTGTTAGTGGAAAACGAAAAAGTGATGTATAAATCCTGCACCTCATCGCCGGTTATTACCAACGGTTCGGCGAACATACCTGTTACTACGCAAGACCCGGCAGGAATAGGGGAGGTTGCATTGATAGGATTTACAACAGTGGTAGCCCCCTCAGGAGCCTGACCGGTATATATCGCGTTGTAGGCACTTAGGTCGCCGGAAAATAAAGTTTCAAATCCCCAGAAACCTTGTTCTTTATTCGCGTTTACTAAAGTAGTAAGGTTTTGTATGTGCAGGTCATTGATGTAAGTGTTGTATCCCAGAAAAGACGCTAATACACCGTCCTGATCAAGCACATCACCATAAATTGGGACATTATGCAGGTCATAAGAAATTCCGAATTGCTGATATGCAACAGATGCACGAAGGTATGTATACGTTCCCGGCGCTAATCGCTCCAATTTGATTTGCAAAAAATCACTGCCTTCTGATGCTAAAATGGATGAATCAAAAAGTATTGCTTGTGCGCCTCCCGCCAGTGTTTCCGGCGCTTTATACAACACCGCTCCATCGCCTAACTGCACGTTGGAACCGGTTGTTAATTCAATGTAATGTATACTCATCAACTGCATCTCCGGCGATTGCGAGCCATGTCCTGCAGGCACTTCGGATGGTTCACCTAAATTGTCAAGACGTGTCTGTGTAGAATCAAATGCAAATGAAAAATGAACATCAGCGAATATGGTAACATCTTTATTACAAGCTGAAATCCATGGCAATACTGCTATAACCGGTATCAGAATTTTTTTTGAGGGCATTTAAATCAATTGACGTGTATTAAAACTGAATGGCTGCATTTGTTGAACAAATAAATGAAAAATCCTGCTTAACCGACTTTTGCTGTCGGCTAAAAGAAATGGATCTTATAATTTGGTTTTCATCATACGTAATAGAATCGGAATGAGAAATACATCAGGCCATATTGCCGTAAATAGCGTAACACCCGTCAGCAGACCAATATTAAATGTGACAGATGTAGATGAAAGCATGAGTATCATAAAACCGAAAAACAATATTGCCGACATGGTGAAAACAGCTTTTCCGGTTTCCTGAAAGGTATTTTGTAAGGCAATTTCAAGCGGGTAGCCCTTTTGCCGTTCGATTCGAAACTTCGACAGAAAATGTATCGTATCATCCACCGCAATGCCGTATGAAATTCCGAAAATGATAGAAGTGGGCGCATCTAATTCTATACCTAATAAACCCATGATGCCCGCACATACGATCAACGGTAAAATATTTGGTATAATACTGATGATCACCATTCGCCAATCGCGAAATAAATACGCCATCACAATACCAATACATAAAAATGCAAGCAAGACCCCGCTAATAATATTTTTTCTCAAATATTGTGTGTTTTTATCGAAAATAACACCGGTGCCTGTTATCGTAAATTTAACCGCTGAAGTATCTGTTTTTTCTTCTATGAATTTCTTTAAATCGGTTTGAAACATGCGAATGCTATCGGTGCCGACATCACTCAAAAAACCACTAATTCTTCCTGCTTTTTTATCGCTCGAGATAAGTGCATGCATTTCGCGTGTTGCGTATTTGTCTATCAACTTTTGATAACCATACAATATGCTATCATTTTCGGGTAAACGATAATAAGAAGCAATGTCGCCATTATATGCACGATGCATGCTCTTGTATGGCATTGTCATCCCCTGCAATCCATTTACAAGATCAAATGATGATGCATATGTTTCAACTTTTTCTACGTCCCTTATTATTGCCGGTTCAGTAATCAAATGCTTGCCTTTCGCTTCTGCTGCAATTTCAAGCGGACGGAAGCCGTTAAAGTGCTCTTCAAAAAAATGAAAATCGGTTGTAACCTGCGCCCCTTTTGGCATTCCGGCCTCCAGGTGAATATTTGTGCTAATCTGAGTAACGCCATAAATAAATATCAACATTGCGGCACTCATAATGATTAAAATGCGACGCTTTCTTCGAATTCCTAAGGTATAAATAGCATTAATAAAAGCAGTCCATTTTTTGTCCTCACCATCAGTTTTCGCATCGAGTTGATCAAGGCGAAACAAGGTAAGCACCGGACTGATAAAAAATAAAACAACTGCATATACAACCAAAACACCCAACGCAGAATATAATCCAAAATCTTTTATTGGTGGAACATTGGAAGTGAGCATGGTTAAAAATCCAATTGCCGAAGTAACGGCAGTTAACCATGTGGCAAAACCTATGTCTGACAAAGTGCGAAATAATGCAACTTTTCTATTGTTGTTTTTTCGTAATTCAGTGATGTATTTTCCTATAAAGTGAACTGCGTCGGAAATACCAATGATGATGATGACAATAGGGTAGAGTGTACTCATCACATTTTGTTCGATTCTCAATCCACCTAAAATTCCTGTAAATAAAATAAGTGAAATTGCAACAGTGAGAACAGATAAGACTACACACCATATTTTTCTGAACATGAGGAAGGTAACTATTGTAACCAACACAATGCTAAGCATGGCATAAATTAAAAATTCCTTTTTCTGGATTTCAACCAGCTCGACCTCGAAATTGGCTTTCCCTAAAAGATGATAATCCTTAATTCCGGCATCATGCATCGCAGCTCTGACATCTGCTACAAATGACTTTGCCTTTTGTTGACTAAGTGAGTCATTTGTTTTGATGAGAATAACAACCGTAGAAAAATCTTCAGAAACTAGTTTGCCAACTACACGAACATCGGCAGCCAGTCGCAAGCTGTCTGATTCAAATCGACTGCTATCGTCCGGATGAACTGCCGGATAGTCGATGAACCCGAAAGGTAATTTAACAAAATATCTGAAGTTTGTCACAGAATAGGCCCTTTCGGCACCCTCAATTCTGCCAACCGCATTTGTAGCCGAATCCATTGAGGTCAGGAACTTGGCATCAAAGAGCCCATTCTCGGGCTGCATTCCCACCAGCAAAAAGTTGTCGTCCGGTTCAAATTGCTGTCGGAAAGCATCATAAAAGGCCAGATCAGGGTCATTTTCCGGAAAAAAATCTTCGTAATCGTAGGAAAACCGCAATTGCAGCGTAAAAAACACTGCCAGAAGCACCAACAGGCTGAAAACCGCAATCACATATACCGGTTTCAAACCGGCAACCCATTTCCATAATTTACTGTTCGATACCACCTCAGCGCAAATTTACGTTGGAGAATCCGGATTGGTTTGTAAGACCTTGTGTCTCAGAAAAATGTCAGGAAAAACCTATTTGTTCATAACTAGGTCACAAAAGTTTGTTTTTACATGCTAAAACTGTTACCTTTAGTCGTGAATAGGTCTGATTTCTAACCATTAAATAAACCGAAACATGCTTATGAAGCAATTGTTACAAAAGCTAACATTCTCTCTCCTCCTTGTTTCAGCTGTCACTTTTATGGCTTCTGCCCAAACACCGGACAGAGGTAATGCAACCATTGATGCGAACATGGTAATCCATTTGGATGAAACCCAACCGCTGGTTGCCGATTATTCATTTTCCTTTAGTGCGATAGCTTTCAAGAATGAGGCCGCTGCTACTCGATTTTTCGGGCTTTGCCGCGACAATATTGTGTCCTACAACCTTGACTGGGCTGCAAAAACAGCAACAGTGCACATTGCATTGGAATACATGGAACCAAGGGGCTGGGACATTGTGAAATACAATGACTATTTCAGTAAGCTCGCCGAACGCTATCGTACAACCCTTAGCGTGGTGAATGAATAATATTTTTTACAACTGATCAAATTTTTTATTACATGCAAAGCAGAATAATTGCTGTTGTCGCAATGGTGGTATTTTCACTCTTCACCATCAATAGCGCAACCGCTCAAATCGTTGGTGCTAACGTATTTTTGAAAGGGAATTATGTGGAAGTAGGTATCAATACTTGCGGAGCTTACGGAACACCTTCTGCCCCGCCTGCAGGCTATCATCCAACAGAAGGCGGACTTGGATTCGTTGCCGATTGGGAATCTGACGGATGGGGTTCAGGAACTCCGGTATATTGTGGCGATTACTTCGTACCGGGTTCTCCGGTTGAAGGATGGCAGCTTCAAATTGGACCTACCTGGTGGACGAATACCGACCAAAGTTGTGGCGGTTCTGATATTCCCGGTGATGTTTCAGATTATACTTATGCCGGCGGTGTTTATACAGGTGTTTGGACCGGTAACCTGACTACCGGAACTACCGATCTGGATATTACTCAGATAACTACACTCCCTGAGGATGCATTGTATTTTGTTACCCGAATCCTATTGTGTAATAACGGCGCAGACCCTTTGAATAATGTTTATTACAAAAGAAATGTTGACCCGGATAATGATCAACCTTGGAGTGGTGATTTTACTACCGATAACGTTATCGTTTATCAACCACCAACCGACGAAGAGGCTTTGGTGACTTCAGAAGGCCTTACTTATGGTTGTTTCCTCGGAATTGGTGCACGCGATGAAAATGCCCGTGTATCTTACGGAAACTTTGGAACCGACGACGGCTCTCCAAAAGCAGTTTGGGATGCAACCGGCGGATATGTTGGAACAGGATCAGAAGTTGGCGATATTGCTAACTCAATTTCGTTTTACATTCCTGTTATCAATCCCGGCGAATGTAAATGCGTGGCCTTTGCTTATATCCTCAATGTTGATGACCTCGAGGCAGCATTGGAAGCAACAGTAACTTACAACCTTACGGCAGATGATATCACCGTTGCATCAGGCGACACAGTTCGCACTTGTAATCCGGGAGATTCAGTTGAACTGAGTATTTTGGGTGCTGATGATTATTTCTGGACATGGACACCGACAACAGGTCTTAGTACCGATACAGGTATCTCTGTAATAGCTACTCCTGATGTTACAACTACCTATACCATTACCGGTGTTGGCGGATTCTGCGGTGATGCAACATTGCAGGTAACAGTAGAAATTGATACGCATGAATTTGCAGATGCCGGTGATGATGTAGAAATATGCCTGGGCGATGTCACCACCCTTACAGGCGACGGCGGTCCATACGAGAATATTTATGCTTGGACGCCTGCCGCTGATCTTGGCTGTGCTGATTGTGCTACAACTACAGCAACACCTACAACCGACGGTGTATTTACTTACACTTTAACAACCTACGACATTTATAACTGCCCTGCTACTGACGAAGTAGAAGTAACAGTTCACCCTCTCCCTGATGTAAACGCAGGTCCTGATAAGGATCTTTGCCCTGAAGGTGCAGTTGACCTGGAAGCTACAGGTGCAATTGAATATACCTGGAGTCCGTCTGACGGATTAAGCTGCGATGATTGCCCGGATCCGACTTGTACTGTTGATGAAAATACTACTTATACCGTTACAGGAACAGATGCAAATGGTTGCGTGGCTACGGATGTAATCAACGTAAACGTATTCCCTAATTTGGAAGGTATCATGACTGTAGATCCTACAGAAATAACCATTGATGTATATCAAAATGAAACGGCTCAATTGAATGCTTATGGTGCCGAAATCTATCAATGGTCTCCTCCAATGGGATTGAATAATGTCAATATCTCTAACCCGATTGCGCAACCTGCCGATACTACAGTTTATATTGTAACAGGAGTTGATGCCAATGGATGTACCGATGTAGATACCGTAACTGTAAACGTAATCGGTTCACTGGAAATAGGCGTTCCTACAGCATTCTCACCAAACGGAGATGGCACCAACGACTTCTGGTTCCCAATGATATCCGGTTCCGGTTGTGTTGAAAGCTGGACAGTGTTTAATCGTTATGGTGAAGTTGTTTTCGAGGGCAATGGATTCTGTCCAGGCGAGGTTACGCAAGGTTGGGATGGCACTTATAATGGAGAATTGCAAGGAATTGGTACCTATGTCGTGATCATTAAAGCTGCTACGACATTGCTTGAAGATCGATTTGTGCAGGGCAATTTCACATTAGTACGTTAATATTGAATGGAACCCGATATTCATGAACACAAACAAATATTGCTAAATTTATAAACGGAATGATGTTAAGGGCATCATTCCGTTACAAACCAATAAACCTTACTAATGAAACACTTACACAGATTACTTCCCCTCCTGATCTTGCTTACATGCACACAAATGCAAGCTCAGATAGTAGGTGCAAACGCCTTTCTGAAAGGTAACTTTGTTGAGGTGGGTATCAATACTTGTGGGGCATACGGCTCTAATGGAGCTCCTCCTGCAGGTTATCACCCAAACGTTTTTAGCGGCCTCGGATTTGTTGCCGATTCAGATATGGATGGCTGGACAACCGGTACACCGGATTATTGCGGCGATTACTTTGTACCGGGTTCACCGGTTGAGGGATGGCAAGTACAAATAGGTGGTACTGTATATACGAACACCGACCAATACTGTTGGACTTCAGAAATTCCCGGTGATATAACATCGTATGATTATACCGCAGGAATTTATACCGGTATTTGGGAAGGCACCATTGCTGCAGAAGATGTGACAATTACACAAACAACTACATTGCCTGAGAATGCCCGATACTTTGTTACCCGTATTCTCATTTGTAACGATGGACCAACTGACCTTACAGACGTATACTATATGCGAAATGTTGACCCCGATCAGGATCAGCCATTCGGATTTAGCTTTATGACTACCAATAGCGTTATTTTCCAACCTCCTGTTGACCCTGATGCATTGGTTGAATCTGTTGGTGATGTATATGGTTGCTACCTAGGTATGGGTGCACGTGATGAAAATGCCCGTGTAACTTATGGTTGCTTCAGCACTACAGACGGAACCCCTGCTCAAGCCTGGTCAGGCGCTTCAGTTTGTGCATGGAGTTCAGGATATTCACTTTCGGGAACCTATTATTGTGATTGTGCTACTCAGGTAACTTTTAAAATTCCATTGATTGCTGCTGGTGAATGTCAATGTGTCGCTTTTGCTTACATTCTCGATGCCGACGACCTTGATGAAGCGCTAGAAGCAACTTCCTCAATTGGTGTTGCCGCAGATGGTGTAGACATCTCAACTTCTGGTATTACTTTGATTTGCCCCGGTGATTCTGTTGAACTGAATATTATCGGCGGTGAAGACTATGACTGGACCTGGACTCCAACAACCGGTTTGAGCTCAGGTACAGGCGATACAGTGGTTGCTTCACCAGATATCACCACTACTTATCTCGCTACCGGTGTAGGTATTTGTGGAACAATAGAACGCGAAGTTACAGTTGAAGTGCCACCACCACCAATTGCAAATGCCGGACCTGATATGTCTTTATGTCCTTCCGATACAATTCACCTGGCAGGAAGTGGTGGCGTTCATTACCAATGGACTCCTCCTGTTTATCTTGATGACGACACGCTTTCAAATCCTGCCGTTATGGATCCGCTGACGGATATGTATTATCAGTTAGTTATTTGGGATGCAAATGGTTGTACCGATACAGATGATGTAATGGTAACTTTATATGATTTACCTATCGTAGATGCCGGTGATGATCAATATATGGCAGAAGGCGGTTTTGCTCAACTCACAGCTTCAGGCGCAGCAACATATGTTTGGACCCCTGCTGATTTTCTGACAAACGCCTTAATATATAATCCTATAGCGCAGCCTGAAGATACAACCATGTATTACGTTACCGGAACAGATGCTAACGGTTGCGAAAATATTGACAGTATGATCGTTTATGTGTTAGATCAAACACATATCGTAGTTCCAAATGCATTTACACCAAATGGTGACGGTTTAAATGATACTTGGAAACCTGTTTTGATAGGAATTGGTGAAATCACCTATTTCTCTGTGTATAACAGATGGGGTGATTTGCTGTTTGAATCATCGGATCCAACAATCGGATGGGATGGAACCTATCAAGCCGATGAACAAGAAATTGGTAACTATATCGTAATGGTGAAAGGTCTTGACGGATTTGGTCAGCCACTTACCAAGTCAGCAATGGTGTTGTTGA